>NZ_JBSFDW010000025.1:0-140465 GCF_053594115.1 Streptomyces sp. NPDC001970
CCGTTCTTTCATGTCCACGGCCGCACCCGTACCTCTGTCCAGATGATCACCCGCGCCGCACACCTCGAACGAAATCCGGTTTGCCACAACGCACTGATCGAGTCCCGCGGGCAGCACCAGTTCCCAACCGGCCCCCCATCGAAGTCCCCTTCGTCGTGCGACCAGCGCCAGCCCACTACCCAGCGGCCGTAGCGTTGGACGAGGGCATGCGACATGGCGTCGGCCCAGAGCTTGGCCTCGCCCCAGCTCCAGGCACTCATCGCGGAGTCGGCGATGGGGACGTCGGGGCGGCGTGGCACACGCCGAGCCGGCCCGAGCGAGTGCACCACCTGTCTTGCCGACGCGCTGTCGAAGGGACGACGGGTGGGGTCCACCTCGTCCCAGGTCAGATTGCCAGGGGCCAACTCGAGCATCACCGCGCAAGCCTGCCACGTCCACCTGGCGCCCGTTCAAGTGGATTACCGCAGGACGCTGCCCATCAGCGTGGCGTCGACCCGACGCACGGCTCGGGTTCGGGCGTAGGGCTCGTCCGGCCGACGATGAGGAGATGGCTGGTGGCAGGTCCTTCGTCATCGGCACTGTCTATGCAAACGGGCGGCCCGGCCCGGGGAAGCGGGCTCCTCGGGTCCCTGGGAGGGCGAGATGGCGAGGAAGGCGTGGTCGCCTTGTTCGGGCCAGGACTCGGGGACGGCCACGCACACCCCGAGAGGAGTGACCGTGACACCGACAGCAGCGAGATGGAGGAAGAGAGCCTCGTGGTCAGGGGACACGTCGTGGCAGCCGGCGCCATCTGGGTCGGGCTCCTTTACAGTGCGAGGACGTTTCCGTGACCGGCGCGGGCCAGTACGTCGACGCTCTGCGCAGTACGCTTTCCTCGCCGTGGACGGCAAGGAGTTCGACCTCCTCGCGCGGGCGATCCGTAAGACCGTGTACGGCGATCCCTGCTGATCGACACTCGAAAGGCCATCCGGGCCGTCGGCGCCGTAACTGCGAGGGCGCAGCGCCGTTGAGCATGGCAACGCGTGACTGAACTCCGTCCCCGCGGATACGCGTTTGAGGGCCCGAACCGTCGGCTGTTCGGGCCCTCACGGCCGCTCGGGGAGACGGGCCCGTCAGGTGTTCTGTAGGCGCCAGGTCCAAAGTCATCCGGGTCACGCTGGGCGCGTGCTGCTCGTGAGTCTTCGATGACGCGATGCTCAAGCGCTGTGAGGCGATCATGAGCCAGGTCTGCGCGGGCCTCGAGGCGGAACTCAGGGAGTTCAACGGCGAAGGCGACCATGTGCACCTGCTGGTGCACTACCCGCCGAAGGTGGCCTTGTCCCAACTGATCAACAGCCCCGAGGGCGTCAGCGCCTGATATCTACTGACGAACGATGCTGATCGGCGCACCGCCACAGGAACCGGCGAAGTATGAGCGGGACCAGAAGACGGACTCAAGCCCGATGCGATTGATCCTGCCGGTGTATTCGGCACGCAGTCAAAGGCCAGCGGCGTCCGCTGCGAACACCGTCCCGCAGATACAGAGAACTCCGGCGCTGCGCGCCCCAGGCCAAGGATCGCTTTCACCCCCTGGCTGAAGCCAGGGGTACGCAGCGAAGATCAAGGGATGGAAACAACAGTGGCCCAGAACGCTCAGCGGCTCGCGCTGCCAGCCATGCCGGGCGGGATGACAGACTCGGCCGTCTGCCACCGCCGTGCGTCCCGTTCGGCGGCGACTCTGCCCGAGCGGCCCGGACCGGTCGCCTCCGCCGAAGCCGCGGGATCAACACCGTGCCCGGCCTGTCCGAGCTCGGAAACCTCGCCACGCTGGCCCGTGCGGCTGACATCTCGTCCGAGGACCTGATCGTGCACGTGTTGGACACGGCTTTCATGAAGCCCGCCTGGATGCCGTAGCAGACTGTGGGGCCATGACTGGCTCCATGACCATGCACCGTGTCCCGTACTACTCGCAGTGGGAGTCCGCCGACCTGGTACCCGAATTCGTCACCGGCGCCAGGTCGGCGGCCGACGACCCGCTCTGGCAGAAGTCCGGCGCCGACAGCCGCGAGGAGTACGCGTTCTGGGCGCCGCGCATGTGCGGCGTGGCCTGTCTCCGGATGGCCCTGGACTTCTGGGGTCACCCGGTGCCGCCATCCGTACCGCTGCTGCGCGAAGCCCTTGCCGCCGGCGCATACGTGCGCACCGGGGAGGCGACCGTGAAGGGCCTGATCTACGCGCCGTTCGCCGACTGGGTCAGGCGCCGCTGGGGACTGCGTGCCGAGGCCCGGCCCCAGCTGGCGGCCGAGGAAATCGATGCCGAGGTCGCGCGGGGAAATCTGCTGCTGCTGTCCGTACACAGGACCATCCGCACGCTTGATCCGGCACCGGCCGGACGCGGCGGGCACCTGGTGCTCGCCGTCGGCTCCGGTGCCCGCGGGGTCGTGCTGCACAACCCGTCCGGCCTGCCCGGTCAGTCCCAGGAGTTCCACGCCCTGTCCTGGACGGACCTCGACCGCTTCTACGCAGGCCGCGGAGTCGTCCTCGGCGCCGCACAAGGAGCCTCATGATGCTGGGTCCGCCGCCGCTGTGCTGCCCCCGTGCCACGCAGGAGGCGCGATAAAGCCGGACGGATCCGACTCACGTCGCCAGGTTCCTGCGGTCAGGCGCCAGTCACCTATGGCGCTGCGCCGTAGCCGCTGGACCTCGATCCACCGTTCGTCGACTCCGGCGAACGCGCGCCTCGCCTGCTCCCCCGCACCGCGGGCCCGTTGGACTGCCAACTGCGTGGCATTCTCACCATCTGGAGCCCGGGGAACTCCGTAGTAGTGGCGCATCAGCGTGCCGGTGACAGTCCGGAAGCGGAAGCCCACCAGCCACTGCTCGTCACTGTGCATCGCCGGCACAGGGCCGTCCGAGCCAGGACGGTGCGGGGAGTTCATGTCCACTGGGTGAAGCGGCGGTGGGCGGCCGGCCCTTACGGCTCGCACACCGGCGGCAGCTGCCGCCAGGTACAGCCCGAGGTCGCCACGTAGATGATCGCCGCAAGCACCACGCGGTCCCCGTACCGGCACCGGCCCCCGCCTGCGGGCGCGTCGGCGCAGGCGGCACCACCCGCTGGAACAGCTCCCATGACTCGTCCGGCGCCACCCGATCGGCCAGACCATGCCCCGCAAGGTAGCGGCGCTCGATCGCACTGCATCTGGGGGTCTTGCTCGTCAGGGCCGACGCGGCCCGGTGAGAGCGGCCTCGACGGCCTCGCCCGTCATCTCGATGACGATGGCATCATGTTGCATCCCTGGCGGAAGGCCTGCGAGCTCCTCCGCCCGGCACACGACTCCAACCCTGCTTGGGTTGATGATGATCGCGCCGAGCCGGGAGACCAGCTCCGCGACAATGCCGAACACGCCGCCGGCGTGTGGGCGGTGCACCGTGATGCCGTACTCATCGACAAACATTTCGGCTTCGCTTCCGTCCGAAGCCCGGATCCAGAATCCCAGGGTCCCGTCCTCGCCCACCGTGAGCTGCGGATCCCCGACATGGTGCGGTTCCAGAACAGCCCGCACCAGCTCCATGTCCAGCGGCACGGGCACCTCACCACCGTCAACGAACTTGTAGATCATCGGACTCCAACCCAAGACGTCCCCTCCACCTCCGGCGGAACCAGGCTGGAGCACAAACCTGATCCCGTTGATGCCGTAGTCGATCAGCCAGTGCTGCGGCACCAGCCCCACCCCGGGACCGCGCCGGTACGGGCGGCACGGCCCAAAGCTGCTCGCGTTCCTCGTCTGGCACCAACCACTGCACCGGGTCCCATCCCCGCAGGGTAGCGCCGAGCGCACCAGATGAGACCAGCTCCAAGGGCTGTCCCGGATACCGGGGCCGCGGGTCAGGTCGTCTCTCGATCTGTGCCGATGGCGCCGGCGGAGCGAAGGTACTGGCCCAGGTCTCCAGTGAGTACGCGGGGGTGACGCCGCCACCACCACATGTCGGGGTGGGGCAGTGCATGGAACTGGTCGAGGGCCAGGCCGTCGTCTGCAACCGTCGCCGCTCTGAACCGGTCGTCCAACGTCTTGATCTGCGGCGTCCACAGCTGGACGACATGGTCGTGCAGCAGGAGCCACGCCTCGTGGAGCCAGTTCCGGCAGTAGAGGTCGTTGGTGTACTCGTAGATGGCGTCGCCGTACCCGCGCTCCACCGAGCCCACCAGCGCCGCCCACGCGTTCACCCTGTCGGTGACTGTGAATGCCGTCCGCCAGCCGCGCCGATGCAGTAGCTCGCCCACCTCGGCTTCATCGTGAGTGCTCATCGTGGCGAGGTTCTCACGGCGACGTCGGCGGGACCAGTGAGCTCTGTCCGGACTCCGCTCCAGGCACTGACCGGGACCTTGGGGGCAGTGAGACGATCTTGTCGTGGCCGGCGTGATCACGGCTTCAAAGTGTCCCGGATACCCCCGTTCACCGGGCTGAGCCCACGGTTGTTCGGAAAGTCATCGGATGTTCCGGATGCTCACGCGGTACTCCGGTCCGGTCGATCCGGGGTCGGGGATGTCGGAGCCACAGGGCGCCAGAAAGGCGAAAGTGCCCAGGATCGGCCCCGCGCACTCCGGTCACGATCCGTGGGATGCAGCGTGACCGCTACGGATCCCGAACATGTTGCCGGGGGTGTGCCGGTCCACCAAGGCAGCGGCCGTCGCAGTTGGCCAGCGGGTACGCCGGAGACCGCCCGCCTCGTCGATGCGCAGGGCGACCGTAGTGGTGTCGTGGGAGAACGGCCCGTGCGGACCGACCGCTCCACCCCCTGGAACAACGCCGCGGTACGTGCCGGTCCGGGCCTCGCCGGAGCGATGCTCTCCGTCGTCGGCTCCCGCTGGCTGTCGTCCCCTCTTCGTCGGGTGGTGCGGTGACCGGGCGGGCTGTTCCGTCTCCGGTGTCCTGTCCTCGTCCGGCGCAGTCGCACCGGCGCCTGGCGAGTCGGGGTCCGACGCTGGTGGGACTGGGGAGGGAGGCGGCCATGAGGATCGACGTTCACGCGCGCATCTGGACGGATGGCTCTCTCGACCTGTTCGACCGCTATGGCAAGACTCGTGAGGTTGAACTCGTGATGTCGTAGGGGCTGACGGCTCCTGGTCCGTGCACTATCACCAGGGCGTGCGCGATGCACGGGGCGGCAGGCTGACCGCAGAACGGCAGCAATTGCGCGAGCTTGGTTCCGGAGGGCGGAGGCCGCATTGTTCGGCGGCTCGATACCGAATGTGGACCAGGGAAGATTGAGCGGCTGAGAAGGAGAACGCCGTATTGCGCCGGGCGAAGGAAAAGGTCGTCAGCCTAGAGCAATGTCGGTTGAGGCGCCACCCGCCGGGGAACCAACCGTAGCGTTGTATGAATTCACATGGCGGCCCGCCGGGCAGGCGGTGACACTGAGAACAGCAGCGCCTGAAGACAGGTGGGCCATGCATACCGTTGAAGAGACGATTGAAATCGCGGTACCGGTACGTACCGCCTACAACCAGTGGACGCAGTTCAAGAGCTTTCCGCGGTTCATGTCCGTGGTGAAGAGCGTCGAGCAGATCCGCCCCAATCTCACCCGGTGGGTGATCGGGTTCGGCCCGTTGCGACACGAGTTCGAGGCGGAAATCGTGGAGCAGCTGCCCGACTCTCTCGTGGCATGGCGGAGCCTGGACCGGTGTTCCAACCACCGGGGTGAGGTGTCGTTCCGCGCGATCGCATCGGACCGTACCGCGGTCTTCGTCCGCATGCGCGTCAAACCGCACAGAGTCACGGGCCTCCTCACCCATGCCCCCGGGTTCACGCGTCGTGTGGTCCGGGCCGAACTCGGCCACTTCAAAGAGTTCATCGAGGGTCTCGGGCAAGAGGGCGGGGCCTGGCGGGGAAGCGTCCACAACGGCCACGTCCAGCCTATGGAGCCGGAACCACCCAGAAGCCGGGTCCCTCACTGGCCTGTCGGCTGATCCGCCTGCCTGAGAGCACGAGAGCGAGAAGCACGCCCGATGAAGAAGCCACCGAGCGAAGAGCCGGACGAACGACTCACCGTGACTCCGCCCAAGAAGTGGGCGGCGGGGGTGCCCGCGGTGACCCACGCCTTGGAGTACTCCCTCGAGGAGACGTCGGTGCGGCGAGCCGGACTGACACTGCTGACCATGAACCAGGTGAACGGAATCGATTGCCCCGGCTGCGCCTGGGCCGATCCCTCTCCCGGACACAGGCACCTCAACGAGTACTGCGAGAACGGCGCCAAGCACATCAACGACGAGGCGACGTCACGGCGCATCACGGCCGACTTCTTCCGCAGGCACACGGTCTCCGAACTGGGCCGACGGTCCGATCTGTGGCTCAACCAACAGGGCCGGCTGACCGAGCCGATGGTCAAACGGCCTGATTCGGCTCACTACGAGCCGATCAGTTGGCACGACGCCATGGGGCTGCTGGCCGAGGAGCTGAAGGCGCTGGACTCGCCCGACGAGGCCGTCTTCTACACGTCAGGCAGGGTAAGCAACGAGGCTGCGTTCCTTCTCCAGCTCTTCGCCAGGCTTTTCGGCACCAACAACCTGCCCGACTGCAGCAATATGTGCCATGAGTCCAGCGGCTTCGCCTTGCATGAGACTCTGGGCACCGGCAAGGGAACGGTGAGCCTGGAGGACATCCACCACGCCGATCTGATCTTCCTTGTGGGGCAGAACCCCGGCACCAACCATCCGCGGCAACTCTCCGCGCTGGAGCAGGCCAAGAACAACGGCGCCCGCATCATCGCAGTGAATCCCCTGCCCGAGGCAGGACTGCTGCGGTTCAAGAACCCGCAGAACGCTCGCGGGGTGGTCGGGCGCGGTGTACAGATCGCCGATCGGTTCCTTCAGATCCGCAGCGGCGGCGACCTCGCACTGTTCCAGGGCCTGAACCGGCTCCTGCTGGAGGCGGAGGACGCCCGGCCGGGCACCGTGCTCGACCAGGACTTCATTCGCTCCAACACCAGCGGCTTCGAGGAGTTCGCCCAGCACGCCCGAACCATCGCCTGGAAAGACGTCCTCACCGCGACCGGACTGACCCGAGACGAGATCGAGAAGGTCCGGGACGAGGTCCTGCACAGCGACCGCGTCATCGTCTGCTGGGCCATGGGGGTGACGCAACAGAGGCACGGGGTCCCCACCATCAGGGAGATCGTGAACTTCCTGCTGCTGCGCGGAAACCTCGGCAGGGCCGGAGCCGGGGCCTGCCCGGTGCGCGGGCACAGCAACGTCCAGGGCGACCGCACGATGGGCATCTGGGAGCAGATGCCCGACTCCTTCCTCGACGCGCTGCAGAAGGAATTCGGCTTCGACCCGCCTCGCGCCCACGGGCTCGATTCGGTGAACTCGATCAAAGCCATGCGCGAAGGCCGTATCAAGGTCTTCCTCGGCGTCGCGGGCAACTTCGTCCGGGCCGCTCCGGACAGTGCCGTCACCGAGGACGCCATGCGGCGATGCAGCCTCACCGCCCACATCTCCACCAAGCTCAACAAGTCTCATACGGTCTGCGGCCGGACCGCGCTCATCCTGCCGACCCTGGGCCGCACCGAACGGGACACCCAGGCCACCGGCGAGCAGTTCGTCACCGTGGAGAACTCGATGAGCGAGGTGCACACCTCCCACGGGCGCCTGGAGCCGGCCTCCAAGCTCCTGCTCAGCGAGGTCGCCATCCTGTGTCGGCTCGCCCGCCGAACCCTTGACGGCAAGGCCGGAATTCCGTGGCATCAGTTCGAAGCCGACTACGGGACCATCCGAGACCGGATCTCCCACGTCGTGCAAGGACTGCACGACTTCAACCGTCGGGTGACCCGTCCCGGCGGGATCAGGCTGCCCAATCCCGTCAACGAAGGGGTCTATCCCACTCCCGTCGGCAAGGCCCTGTTCACCTGCAACGCCTGGGAGATGTCGCACGCCCCCGAGGGGCACCTGCTGCTGCAGACGCTGCGCTCCCACGACCAGTGGAACACCATCCCGTACACGGACAACGACCGCTATCGAGGCATCCACGGAAGCCGCAGAGTGGTCCTGGTGAACCCACAGGACGTGTCCCGACTCGGTTTGGCAGAGGGCCAGCGTGTCGACCTGGTGAGCGTGTGGGCCGACAATGCTGAGCGCCGCGCAGAGGGATTCGAGGTCGTCCCCTACCCGACGGCCCCCGGCTGCACCGCCGCGTACTACCCGGAGACCAACGTCCTGTTGCCACTGGACAGCGTGGCCGAGAGCAGCAACCAACCGACCGCCAAAGGCATCGTCGTCCGACTGGAGCCCGCAGCCGCCCGTGCGGAGTGAGTGTCATCCGGATGCCTTCGGCAGGGACGGGATGTGAGCCGTTCCGGGTGCACGGTCAACCTGGGGCGACGCTCTTCGAAGAGCCCGGCGCACGGTCTCAGGCGTCCACTCTGATCCCTGATCGCGACCGCGGCCCTCCGACTGATCGAACCCTGCTCCTGCGGTCCCTGACCGGGGGTACGAACGCCGTCCCCCGGGCACGGCCACGGCGGAGGCGCGGGCGCGATCGCGCCGTGGTCCGCGGCGACACCCGGACGTCCTACGGTTCGACGAACGCCCGGGTCAGATGGGCAGGTGCCAGCAGGGCCTGGTGTGCCGCAGCTCGCTCCAGCAGTGCCTCGCGGGAGGCGCGGGCGGTGTCCGGGTCGCGCTCGTGGGCGTAGGCGACGGCCGGACTGCCCAACTGGACGGCGTGCACAAGTGCGTCGCCGGTGACGACGACATCCCGGCCGCCGGGCTGTTCGACAAGGACGGACTGGTGGCCGGGTGTGTGTCCGGGCGTGGGAAGCAGGGTCACCCTCCGCATCAGCCCATGCTCCCCGTGCACCTCGTCGAGCTGTCCCGTTGCGCGCAGCGGTTCGACGACCCACTGCCACACCGGGTCCGACCGATCGAGGGCAGCTGTCTCCGCGTGCTGGACGACGTAGCGGGCCCGGGGAAACAAGGGGTCCCCGGCAGCTGTCGTCGACCAGCCCACATGGTCCTCGTGCAGGTGGGTCAGGACGACAGCCGCCACGTCCGGCGGCGCGATCCCGGCCTCGGCGAGCGCCTCCGGCAGCCGGCCGGGTACCGGGCACCACGGAGCACCAGGGCCCTCGGCCGGCCCGACACCCGCGTCGACCAGGACCCAACGCCCGCCTGGCCACTCGATCGCGAAGCACCAGAAGTTCAGCCGCCACGTCCCGTCCGGCCCTCGTGCGCCCGGATCGAGAGAGGCCGCGCGTGCCCAGTCACTTTCGCCCGCGCCGGGAAAGGCGAGCCGTTCCGGCTTGAAGAACGTACCGGCGGCGTCCAGCAACGCGAGCACCCTTCCGTGCCGTTCCAATCGGCCCTCCTGTGTCAGGTCCGGTCAGTTTCCGCCCCGCCCCACCTGTCCTCACCGTTGCAGTCGCTGCGAGCACGGATTGCCTCGGACGAACCGGTCCACCCCGACGAACGCCCGGTAAGAATGCCGGCACACCGCCAAGGAGAACCGGCCCACTCAGGAGACGTTCCACTGCCGCTCGTGCGGCCACTCTGCACACGCTGGCACGGTGGGAGCCCTCAACGTTCCACGGGCCGGGCTGGTCCGTCGCAACGCCAACCAGGCTTGGCGAGAAGCCCCCGGCTCCAGCCGGGGGAGGAGTCACGACCGCCTGCAGCGCCGGCCCGGCCCTCCAGGCCGTCGGCTTCCGCATCCGCCGCTCCCTCAGCGTGACCGTCGACGGATCCGTCTCCGTCTCCCTGACCCCGTACGCGCGTCTCGTGTCCAACTTCCTCGACACCGTGAGCAACATTCTCCAGTTGACCGTCGTTCTGCTCGGCCCCAGCATGGCCATCTACGCCACCGGCATCCTGCTGCGCCGCAACCGCCACGACGGCCTCGAGCTCACGGACGAGACCCCCGGCAGCCCCTTCTGGTACACCGGCGGTGTCAACTGGGCAGGCGCCCTCGCGCTCATGGCGGGCCTCACCGCAGCCGCCCTCCGCGTCAACACCCTGTACACCGGCCCGATCGCGCACGCCCTCGGCGGTGTCGACCTCGCCCTGCCCGCCGGCATCACCGTCGCATCGGCCGCCTACGCGATCCTGATGCGGCGCACGCTGACCGGGCCGGGCGCAGCGGTACGCGCATGAGCCGGCTGAGGAACTGCAGACCAGGCGCGTGACCGCCTTGGCAGACGCTTCAAGGCCGTGACGTCACCGGTCACGGCGATGCCGCCGGGAGCAAGTCCGAGGGCGGCAGCGGTCAACTGTCCGATGATCCGTCAACCCGGCTGGTTCACGCCTGAAACTCGGTGAGGTCGATGCTGTGAACGCTCAGTGGGAAGCCGTACACCGGGTGTGCCGTCTCGCGCTCCGGCACCATACCGAGCTTGCGGATGACGTTCTCGGAGGCGTCGTCCCCCACGCGGTTGATGCTGATGACGCGGTCGAGGCCGCGGTCCTGGAGCGCGAACTCCAGGGTGGCGTGGGCGGCTTCGGATGCGTATCCCTGGCCCCAGAACTGCGAGCCGAGCCGCCAGCTGATAGCCACGGCGGGCAGCACCTCCGGCAGGAACTCGGGCACGGACAGACCCGTGAAACCGGCCAGTTCGCCCGAGGCCAGCAGCTCGACGGCGAAGAGGCCGAAGCCCTCCTCGTCCCACTCCTCCTCCCACCCCTCGATGTCCTCCGCCGTGCGGTCCAGGTCGCGCACCGACCCGTCGTCGACCCAGCGCATGACCTGCGGGTCCGCATGGATGTCCGCCATAGGCGCGAGGTCGTCGTCATACCAGCGACGGAGGATGAGGCGGGGGGTGCGGATCTCGGTCATGGCACCCATCCTGCCCAAGGCAAGGGCCTCACCGGAAATCGGCACGTGCCCGTGTTGCCTCTCCGGACCGCACGTCATCAGGCCGCCCGCACCGGACAGTGCAGCCGGTGAAGCACCGGTCCGACAGCAGCGGAGAGATGCCGTGCCACCTCGCCGACGCGGTCGAGGGGCGAGACCGACTCGGAAACGGCCTGTTGCAGCTTGCGGCAGCGGGGTGAGGCGTTGCCTGGACCGGCAATTTGCCCGGGGAGGCAGGGTCCCCGGAAGGGACTTGCCTCGGGCCAGGAACCGGGGGGAGCGGCATGCGGCCGGCCGTTGGCCGGCCAGGACCACCGGTTCAACGAGATCGGCCTGGCCTGCCTGGACCCTCGATCGGCGGGAAGCCGTCCCCGCCGGCTCAGCGATGACGACGAGGGCTTCGTCATGAGGGTTGTGTCACCGGGTTCGGGGCACCGCCCGAACCCGTCGAGCGCAGCAGGGTGCGCCGCCTCAGCACCAGTTGACGTCCTGCGCCGCGAGGTCCGGTGCCCCCGCGGCGCACGGCACCGTCGGCCGGGGCCGCCGACGACGACCGCTCACCCGGCCTTCACCGGGGTGACATGGCCCGTGACACGCAGCGAGCCGTCACGGAGCCGTGACCGGACCAACAGGCGCAGCGGCTCGTGCGAACCCCGGGGCAGGTCGGCCGGAGCCTTGACCAACCATCGTGTCCGCACCACCTGCCCGGCTCGCACCGGCGTCGGGTGGATCGTCTCGCGTGGCGCGACCTGCCAGCCGAGGGGTGCCAGCAGCTCCGGCCGGACGACCACGGTGCCGGTTGCCCTGACCGTGGCCGTTACCTCCACCGCCTTGCCCGGCTCCACGGCGATCAGCCCCTGCGGCCCCGTCTCGATCGCGACGTCGAGTCGCGGGTCCTCGGCACGCCACGACTGCCAGGCGCTCACCCCCACGCCGCCGCCTCCGTCGCGTACCGCGGTGAGCCGCAGCCCGTCGGTGGTGACGGTGCGGTCGAGGAGGACTCGGTTGAGGACCCCGCGCTGCGGCTTGGCCGGAGTACGGCGCTGGCCGGGCACCGTACGCCAGTCCCCGTCTGCGGTGCGGTACTCGAGTTCGTAGGAGTCGGGGGTGCGGACGCCGCCGCCGTCGTCGTAGAACGAGATCCGCACGTCCGACACCAGGGTCGGGACGCCGAGGTCCACCGCGAGCCAGTCGGTGACGTCCGGGCTCTGATAGTTCGTCCACCGCGACGGCGGTGTGTCGATGTGCAGGTCCTGCCCGTCGATCGCCCTGGCCGGGCTGTCCAGGGGGAATGTGTACGAGGCGCTCGCGGCCGGATACCCGCTCCGGGCGAGGTTCGCCAGGTCGTCGACGACCCTTGGCGGTGTCTCACGGTGCGGTGCCCTGCCGGTCTCGAGCCGTACGGGCTCGAGACCGTTCTGGCGGTGCACCCTCCTGCCGTCGAGCCACACGGTCAGGCCGGCACCGCGCCCGTACGTCCCGCCGTCGCGGTCCCACAGCACGGTGAGATTGCGGCCCTGGTAGGCGAGGTTTTCCACCGCGAAGTGGTCCCACTCCCCGGGGACGAGCGGCGCGATCTCGACACTGGCACCGACCTGGGGGCGGATCCCGAGCAGGCCGGAGAGGACGAGGTCGTTGAAGGTCGAGTGGTTGTAGTCCTCGCTGTGCCCGCGGCCGTCGTAGATCCAGCGGTCCTCGTCGGGATGGTGTGCTTCGGCGACGTAGGGTCTGCCGTTCTTGCGGTGGGTGAGGGCGTACGCGCGGAGCGCGTCGTAGTAGTCGGCGCGGCCGACGTAGGGCTGATCGGGGTAGTCGATGAGGAGGTTGGCGAGCGCGGTGAGGGTGTGGCTGGTGGAGAACGGCCAGCTGGGGCCGTTCCACCGGCAGCAGCCCTCGAGCGCCTGGTGCATGAACCACGGGCTGCGCCGCTCGACCGTCGTCGGGCCGAAAGGCGCGGAGAAGCCCTGGGGGTCGGTCAGTTGGGCCCACGCGGCGGCGTTCTCGGCCGGCGCCATGTGGAAGTACCAGGGTACGAAGCCGATCTGCTCCCGGTCGGCGATCTTCCGGCGGTCAGGATTCCCGTCACGCATGACGTGCTTGTAGAACTGGTCCTCCTCGTCCCACAGCCAGCGCTCCTGGTTCGCCCGCAGCGCGCTCGCGCGGTCGTCGTACCGCTGGGCCTGCTCGAGGTCTCCGGACCTCCCCCGCCGCCGCAGCAGTGTGGCGATCGCCTTGGCGTCGCCGTACTGGTACGCGTTCAGTGTCGGGCGGAACCCGTCGCCACCGTGGTAGGGGTCGTCGCTCTGGTAGGAGCTCGCCGTGTACTCCATCGCGTCCCACACAGGCGTCTGCCAGTACAGGCCGAGTTCGCCGTCGTACTGCGGAGCCCACCTTTCCCACTGTCGCTCCAGCTCGGGGAGGCGGTCTGTGGCGAAGTCCCAGCGCCCGTCCGTGGCGGCCCTGGCCACGACGGCGTCGGCGATCCAGAAGGAGTACTGGTGTGCCCAGTCGGTGGTGTTCTTGTTGAGGAAGTCCGTGGCCGGCTTGGGCCCGGCGCCGCTGCCGCGCAGCCAGTAGTCGATGTAGTCGTCGAGGTAGCGGCTGTCGCGCAGCCAGCGGGCCTCGCGGACATGGTGGGCCGCGGCGGCGACGATCCCGCCGTTCGGCGCGGAGTACCCGACCGGACCGAGGAACTCCGAGAAGATCCAGCCCTCTTCCGGCCCGGTGTACTTCAGCGCATGCTTGATCACCCGCCATCGGTAGTAGTAGGTGTCCTTGATCGCCTGGTCGGGCACGTCGACGAAGGGGATGTTCGCCTCGTACCACTCCGCCTCGACGACGTCGCCGAGCAGTGCCTCGTGGTCGAGGACCGCCGTGCCACGACCCACCTCGGGGTACATGGGGAGCACGATCGGTCGGCTGCCGGTCGAGGCGGCGGAGGCGGCATGGGCACCGCCGGCTTCGGTCTGGCGGGCGGCGGCGCCGGGTGCGAGGGGACCGGTCAGGGCGGCGGCACCCAGGACCAGAGTGCCGGTGTGCAGGAACTGTCGTCGGTCGAGGGCCATGCGGGTGCTCCGTCTCTCCGTACCAGGTGAACAGTCAGGGGTGGTGCGGGGCGGGCCGGTTCGTCACGAGGCGGCGCTCGCCGGGCACCGGGCGCGGGCGGCGGGTTCCACGTTGCAGCCGGGTGCGCGGTTCCCCGGCGAGCGGACCGTGGCCCGCTCGCCGGGGAACCCTGGTGATGCTCAGGACTACGACTTCTCCTGGGCGTGGAGCGCGCTCACCTCCTCGGTGGTGAGCGCCTTGTCGTAGGCGTGGACCTGGTCGATCGCGCCGTGCCAGAAGTCGACGTTCCCGCCGCCCCACTGGGCGCGGCCGACGGCGAGCGGTCCGGTGCTGACGTCGGCCGGCCCGGGGGCGGCCGTCGCGACGAGCTTGCCGTCGAGGTAGAGCTTGATCTCGTTGCTCGCGGTGTCCCGCACACCGACGAGGTGGTACCAGCGGCCCAGTTCGGGCCTGGTCTCCAGGCGGGCGCGGTTGCCGCCCGGCGTGCTGAAGGCGAAGGCGCCCTGACCGTACTGCAGGTAGAAGGGGTTCTCCTGGCGCCGGCCGTCCTGGCTGACCACGGTCGCATAGTTGCCGGGGAGGGAGTCGAGCGTGACCCAGGCGGAGATGGAATAGCTCTTCGTGGTGTCGACCACGGGGCCGTCGGTCTCGGCGTACTGGCTCTGGCCGTCGAACTTCAGGGCGCTGCCACTGACGCCCGGGGTCCAGGTGGTGCCCGCGGTGAGCTGCAAAGGCTTGTTGTTGGGGCCCTTGTCCTGCGCGGTGGTGCCCTTGCCCTCGTCGAGGGTCCAGAAGCCACCGCCCTTCAGCTCGTCCCTCTCACCGGCGGCGGCGCCGGCCGCGATGACCTTGCGGTTGATCTCGCGCACCCTGACCGGGTCGATCTTGATCTCACGGCGGTCGTACGTGTAGAGGCCGTTGAGCTCGTTCTCCAGGTCGGAGATCTGCGTGTACACCGAACCGGAGAGTTCGGCCCCGGCCGCCTCGAGGTAGAATCTCTCCGTGTTCTCGACGTACTTGCGGGTGAGCGCCTCCTTGTCGGCGACGCCGCTGTAGATCACCGTCGGGGCGCCCGGCCACATGTGGCCCGGGGTGCGGAGGGTGAAGCCGCCGTGCTCGCCGTGCTCGCCGTCCATGGCGGCCCGGTGGTCGGGGAACGGGGGCTCGGTGTTGTTGTAGTCGTGGTGGTCGATGATGTCGCCCTTGCCCGAGTCACCCTTGGAGTTGCAGCAGTTGACACCGCTGTGGGCGTTGACGACACGGGACGGGTCGGCGGCCATGACGGACTCGGCGATGCGGCCGCTCTCCTCGCGGTTCCACTCGCCCCAGCCCTCGTTGAAGACGATCCAGCCGATGACGGCGGGCGAGTTGTGATGCTGTCGCATCACCTCCCGGCCCTGGTCGACGAAGGCCTTCCGGCCCGTCTCGTTGGTGATGTTCCCGGAGACGAAGTCCTGCCAGACCAGCAGGCCGAGCTTGTCCGCGTGGTAGAACCAGCGGGGCGACTCCACCTTGATGTGCTTGCGGACGGCGTTGAAGCCGAGCTTCTTGTGCGCCTCGAGATCGAACGCGAGGGCCTTGTCGCTGGGCGGGGTGTACAGGCCGTCGGGCCAGAAGCCCTGGTCGAGCGTGGCGAGGGAGAAGATCGGTTTTCCGTTGAGCACCAGCTTCTGGAAGCCGCCGACTTTCTCGATGCCTATCTTCCGCATACCGAAGTAGCTGTCGATGGTGTCGGTCGACCTGCCGTCGGTCAGCTTGACGTCGAGGTCGTAGAGGTACGGGTCGTCCGGGCTCCACAGGTACTGCTCGGCCACGGGCAGGCGCAGCTTGCTGTTGGCCGGCCCGCTGACCCTGCCGACGACCTTGCCGCGGGCGTCGCGGGCGACAGCTTCGACGCGGGCCTTCGATGAGGCGTCGTCGGACTCGACGGTCACCGCCAGGCTGCTGGTGTCGATGTCGGGCGTGGTGACGACGTTGTCGATGGAGGCGTCGGCGACGGGCTCCATCCAGACCGTCTGCCAGATGCCCGACGACTGGGTGTAGAAGATGCCACCCGGGTTGGTGGACTGCTTGCCCATCGGCTGGTTCGCGCCGCCGGTGTCGGTGACCGCGACGACGACCTCCTGCGGCCCGGTGCCCTTGAGCGCGTCCGTCGCGTCTGCGCTGAAGCCGTCGTAGCCACCGGTGTGTTCGGCGACCTGCTTGCCGTTGACCCAGACGCGGGCGTGGTAGTCGACAGCGTCGAAGTTGAGCTTCAGCCGGTTGCCCTTGCCGACCTTCCAGTCCTTGGGCACGTTCACGAGCCGGCGGTAGAACATGTGGTCCTCGTGCCGCTCGACCCCGGAGAGCTGCGACTCGACCGGGAACGGCACGATGATCTTCTCGTCGAGGTTCTTGCCGAAGACCGGGTTCTCGCCCGCGTCGGCACCGCTGAACTGCCAGGGGCCGTTGAGGTTCTTCCACTTGCCGCGTACCTGCTGCGGGCGGGGGTACTCCGGCAGCGGACTCTTCTCGTCGAGCTTGTCGCCCCACTCGGTGGTGAGCCGGTGGGTGGAGGCGTTCTGCGCCGAGCGGATGATCTGCGGCACGGTCTCGTCGCCGGACTTCAGGCCACCTGAGCCGTCGTAGTCGACCCGGACCTGCTGATTCTTCTGAATCGGCTCCGCGAGGGTGACGATCAGGGAGTTCCGGTCGCCGGGGGCGGCCGCGACCGACTTGATCGGCATGGCCGTCGTGTCGGCCTCGACCTTCAGGTGGTCCTTGACCGCCTGGAGGTCACTGACCCTGTTCTCGAACCTCGCCCGCAGCCGCCGTCCGTCCTCGGCGACGGTCAGCTCCACCGGGTAGACCTCGAAGTCGGCCGGCGGGGTGAAAGCCGACTCCGGCACGAGCTGCTTGGGCATCGTCGGAGTCGACCAGCGCAGGAACATGTTCGCCCCGCCGAAGTCCTGGAACATCTCCAGGCGGAAGTCGTGCTTCTGACCGGCGGTCAGTTCGAGCGGCGCGCTGGTCTGTTCCCTGTCCCAGTCGGGCTCCCAGTGGTCGATGACCGGCTTGCCGTCGATGAAGAGCCGGAAGCCGTTGTCACCGATGCCGTAGAACGTGTAGTCACCGGTGGTGGGCGCCTCGATCTGACCTGTCCAGCGGGCGGTCGTGTGCTCCGCCCGCCCGGTCAGCGACTCGAAGGTGCTCGTCAGACCGGAGAAGTTGATCTGCGGATCAAGCAGTGCGCCGCCGAGCTGGGCGAAGTCCCGCGCGCCTGGCGCCGACATGCTGTAGTACTCGCCCTTCAGGCCGTGCACCTCGATGGCGGCGTCCTCAGCGGAGACAGTGGACGCGCTGCTGGTCGGCTCCGCGGCCGACGCGGTGGAGACCACGCTGCTCGTCGGCAGGACCAGGGCGGCCGCGGTGAGCAGCGCCCACAGCCTGGCTCTTGGGCGGGGGTGTTGTCTTGTCATCGACTCTTTCCTCGTACAGAGGGGATCAGGAGCCGGACCTGGGAGGGGCGCAAACGGCTGAAGAGCCCCGGTGAGGTGCCGTGTTCACCTCGAGGTCATGGCGCCTGGCGGGTCGCCGCACAGTCTCGTGAACGGGCTCCGACCGACGGCGTCCCGGATGGGCAGGACACCGACGCCGGAGCGGTCGGCCGCAACGGCCGGTGGCCGTTGCAACGTTGGAAAACTGCGTGCAGCGGAATGACAGCACGCCGTCCGGCGGCTGTCCAGACCCCGTACACGCACGTGCCTGACTTGATGTCACCACCGTGTCCACGGGGGCAGATCACGCCTCGGGCACATCCCGGAAACGTCGCACCGCACTCTTGCCGCACACAGCACGGCAGCGTTATAACGTTGTAAAGCCGGAGCCCCCGACCGCCGCACGGAGGCTGCGAACCTCGGATTTCACCAGGTCAGGACCGTACTGACCAAGAGGCCTGCCGGACATCCGGAACAGGCATGGCTCTGCCTACCCACCTCGCCCGACCGCACGCCACTCGGCGGTGCTGTCCCCGCCTAGGAGTGTCTTCAGATGACCCTTCCGCAGAGATCTCGCACGCTCGCTGTCGCCTGCCTGGCCGCAGCCACCGCCACGCTGGCCATGTCCGGCTGCGCCAAGTCGGAGACCTCGAACGACGCCGGCGGCGACAGCAGCCAGGCGGCCCAGGCGATCCAGACGCCCGCGGCGTCCTCCGGTCCCGGCTGCAAGCTCGAGACCTACGGCGCTCCGAAGCTCGACCTGAAGGGCGCGGTCGTCGGCTTCTCCCAGTCGGAGAAGGAGGCCAACCCCTTCCGGATCGCCGAGACGCAGTCCATCAAGGACGAGGCCGCCAAGATCGGCGTGAAGAAGCTGCTCACCACCAACGCCCAGTCGCAACTGTCCAAGCAGATCAGCGACATCCAGGACATGCTCGCCCAGGGCGCGCAGTTCCTCATCGTCGCGCCCCTCAACTCCGACGGTCTGGAGCCGGCCTTCCAGGCCGCAGCTGCCAAGAAGGTCCCCGTCCTGACCGTCGACCGCAAGGTCAACGCCACCGCCTGCAAGGACTACCTCACCTTCCTCGGCTCGGACTTCGTCGAGCAGGGCAAGCGCGCCGCCGACGCGATGATCAAGGCCACCGGCGGCCAGGGCAAGGTCGCCATCCTCCTCGGCTCCTCCGGCAACAGCGTCACCACCGATCGCACCAAGGGCTTCGTCGACCAGGTCAAGGCCCAGTCACCCCAACTGGAGATCGTCGCCCAGCAGACCGGCGAATTCGCCCGCGACAAGGGCCAGCAGGTCATGGAGCAGCTCATCCAGTCCAAGCCCGACATCACCGCCGTCTACGCCGAGAACGACGAGATGGCGCTGGGCGCCGTCACCGCGCTGAAGGCCGTCGGCAAGACCCCCGGCAAGGACGTCAAGATCGTCTCCATCGACGGCACCCGCAACGCCGTCCAGGCCCTCGCGGGCGGCGAACTCAACGCCGTCATCGAGTCCAACCCCCGCTTCGGTCCGCTCGCCTTCGCCACCGCCCAGAAGTTCTACGCCGGCGAGGAGATCCCGGAGAACGTCATCATCGCCGACCGCGCCTACGACGAATCCAACGCCAAGGCCTCCATCGGCGGAGCGTACTGACCCTGGCCCCTCGTTCGGGTCATGCCGCTGATCCGGCCTGATCCGAACGGAACTCCCCGGCCCGCTCCGGGCCCCCACGGTGCTCTGCTCCCGTGGCGGCCCGGGGCCCACCCACACGATCCATCTCCGGAAGGCCACGTTCATGGCACCCCCCGAAGCGGCAGCGCCCGCGGCGACCGGCACAGAGCCGGCGGCCGCGCCGACGCTGCTGGAGGCTCGCGACGTCGGCAAACGCTTCCCCGGCGTGGTCGCCCTCGACGACGTCTGGTTCACCTTGCGCGCGGGTGAGACCCACGCGCTCGTCGGCGAGAACGGCGCGGGCAAGTCCACCCTGATCAAGGTGCTCACCGGCGTATACCGCCCGGACGGCGGCGAGTTGCTGCTGTCGGGGCAGCCGGTGAGCTTCGCCCGTCCCTTCGAGGCCCAGCAGGCCGGCATCTCCACGATCTATCAGGAGGTGAACCTCGTCCCGCTGATGAGCGTGGCGCGCAACATCTTCCTCGGCCGCGAGCCCAAGAACCGTCTCGGACTGATCGACTTCGCACGCATGCACAGTGAGGCAGCCACCCTCCTGGGAGGGTTCGGCGTCACCGTCGACCCGCGCCGTCCCCTGCACACCCTGGGCATCGGCACCCAGCAGATGGTCGCGCTGGCCCGTGCGGTGTCCGTCAAGGCGCAAGTGGTCATCATGGACGAGCCCACCTCGTCACTGGAGCCGCGTGAGGTCGAAACCCTGTTCCGGGTCATCGGCGATCTGCGGCGACAGAACATCGCCGTCGTCTACGTCAGCCATCGCATGGACGAGCTGTACCGCATATGCGACCGGGCCACCGTGCTCCGCGACGGCAACCACATCCACACCGGCGACCTGGCCGACCTGGACCGTATGCAGCTGGTGTCCATGATGCTCGGCCGCGAGGTCTCCGAGGTCCGCCGGCACGGCGTGACGAGTTTCGGCGAAGAGGACCACGACATCGCTCGCAAGCCCGTCCTCACCGCCACGGGTCTCACCAAGAAACACCAGCTGGACGACATTTCGCTGGAACTCCACCCCGGCGAGGTGCTCGGCCTCGGTGGCCTTCTGGGGTCCGGCCGCAGCGAGACCGCCAAGGCACTCGCCGGGGCCCTGCCGCTCGACGCCGGAGAGATCTGCATCAACGGCTTCCCCCTCGACCGGTTCTCCTCCGCGAGCGCCATCCGCGCCGGCATCAGCCTGCTCCCGGAGGACCGGAAGGCCGAGGGCATCGTGCCCGGCCTGTCGGTGCGGGAGAACATCGTGCTCGCGGCGCTGCCCCGGCTCTCGCGCGCCGGCATCGTCTCGCGCAAGCAGCAGGACCGTATCGTCGACATCTTCATGAAGCGCCTGCGCATCAAGGCGTCGAGCCCCGAGCAGAAGGTGGGCGAACTCTCCGGCGGGAACCAGCAGAAGGTCCTCCTCGCCCGTTGGCTGTGCCTCGAGCCGAAAGTACTTCTGCTCGACGAGCCCACGCGCGGCATCGACGTCGGCGCCAAGGCCGAGGTCCAGGCACTCATCGACGAGCTCGCCCAGGAAGGGCTCGCCGTGCTGCTGATCTCCTCCGACATCGAGGAACTCATCGAGGGATCCGACCGGATCGTGGTGCTGCGGAGCGGAGCCACAGCAGGCGAACTGACCGGCGATCAGGTCTCGGAGAGCGCCCTGCTCAACGTGCTCGCCGATCACTCCCCCGCAGTCGGCCCTCCCCCGGAAGGCGACGCCACCGGCACCGCGGGGGCCACCGACGCCACCGGCACCGATGCGCACGTCCCGGCCCGGGCCCAGGCCACGGCCGGCAAGGAGGACGCCCGATGACCACCCAGGCGACCGCGGCGCCGACACGCGGCCAGTCACGGCTGAGCGGCCCCGCATGGTTCCAGGAGTACGGCGTGTACGCGGCGGTGGCCGCGCTCCTGGCCTTCAACGCGATCTTCACCGAGCACTTCCTCACCGCCGACAACCTCCGCACCCAGCTGATCCAGGTCGCCCCGATCGTCATCGTGGCTCTCGGCATGGCACTGGTGATCGGCACCGAAGGTGTGGACCTGTCGGTGGGTTCCGGCATGGCACTGGCGGCGGCACTGCTGCCGCTGTACCTCGGCTACGGGCTCGTGCCCGCCCTGCTCATCGCGCTCCTCGCCGGCGCCGTGGTCGGCGCTGTGAACGGCACGCTGGTGTCCGTGGTGGGACTGCAACCCATTGTCGCCACACTCGCCCTGTTCGTCGGCGGGCGCGGCATCGCCCTCGTCATGGCGGACGGCCAGCTGAAGCAGATCGCCAACCCCGACCTGCTGTCCCTCGGCACCGGAAGCTTCCTCGGCATCCCGCTGGTCGTCCTCATCGCCGCTGTGCTGGCGCTCGCGGTGGCCTTCCTCGTGCACCGCACGACATTCGGTCGGCAGGTTGTCGCAATCGGCGGCAACCGGCCCGCCGCGGCCCTGGCCGGCCTCCCCGTCAAGCGCGTCCTGACCGGCGTCTACATCCTGTGCGGCATCCTCGCGGCGCTGGCAGGCATCCTCGCCACCGCCCGGCTCACCGCCAGCGACCCGTCCTCGCTGGGCAACCTGATGGAACTGTCGGCGATCACCGCCGTGGTCGTGGGCGGTACCCCGCTCAGCGGAGGGTCCATCCGTGTGCTGGGCACCGTCGCCGGAGCGCTGCTGATGCAGCTGCTGCGCGCCACGCTCGTCAAGCACGACCTGCCCGACTCCACCGCCCAGATAGCCCAGGCGGCCATCATCATCGTCGCCGTCTACGTCGCACGGGAGCGCCGATCCCGATGAAACTCACCTCACCACTCGCTGCCTGCGGGGCAGGCACCCAGGCGCCCGCGCCCTTCGCGGGAGTCGCAACGGAGCCCGCCGGCGCAGAAGTGTCCGGCAGGGAACGTCTCGCCTCGCTCGTACAGCGTCAGGGCGTGCTCGCGGTCCTGCTCCTCGTGATCGTGATCGCCTCCTTCGTCTACCCCACGTTCGCCACCCTCGACAACGCCCGCGGTGTGACCGTGCAGGCGTCCTTCCTCGCGGTCGTAGCGCTGGGCATGACCATGGTGATCATCACCGGGGGCATCGACCTGTCCGTCGGATCGGTCTTCGCCCTCGGCGGCGTACTCGCCGCATGGGCCTCTCAGTGGGGCATCCTGCCCGCACTACTGGTACCGCTCGCGGTGTGCGGAGCGATCGGCGCGCTCAACGGCGTGCTCATCGCACGAGCGGGCATGGCTCCCTTCATCGTCACGCTCGCCTCCCTGCTGGGCGCCCGCGGACTGCTGCTCGCCATCACCGACGAAGGCGCCACCACCTATCTGGTGCCCAAGGACTCGGTGTTCGCCGAACTCGGCCAGGGGAGCATCTGGGGCTTCGGCCATCCGATCCTGATCGCTCTCGTGCTCTTCGGCGCCGGCGGCCTGGTGCTGCAACGCACCTCGTTCGGCCAGACCCTGTTCGCCGTCGGCGGCAGCAACGACGCCGCGACCCTCATGGGGCTGCCCGTCGCCCGCACCAAAATAATCGTGTATCTGCTCAGCGGGCTCCTGGCCGGCCTCGCCGGCGCCGTCAATGCCGCACGGCTGTCCTCCGGCGTGACCATCATCGGCGCCGGGATGGAACTCGACGCGATCGCCGCCGTCGTCATCGGCGGGACGCTCCTCGTCGGCGGTGCCGGATCCGTCAGCGGCACCCTGTGGGGTGTACTCCTGCTCGCCGTGATCCAGAACCTCATCAACCAGATCGGTTCGCTCAACTCCTCGTACCAGTCCGTGGTCAGCGGCGGATTCCTTATCCTCGTCGTGGTCGCGCAGCGATACCTGGCCCGCAGCCGAAGAACAGTCTGAACCCGGCCGGGATCCCGCCGACGCACGACCGCCTGGGTCCCGGCGCACCACCCCGGACCCCGGAAAGCACCGGACACCGGTCCCGGTCCCATGCCTAACAGAGCCGAGTAAGAGGAGTGCCGTGGGCGTCAGCCTCAAGGACGTCGCGCAGCGGGCAGGCGTGTCGATCAAGACCGTGTCGAACGTGGTGAACAACTACCCCCACGTCACGCCCCACATGCGCGCCAAGGTGCAACAGGCCATCGACGAACTCGGTTACCGTCCCAACCTCACCGCACGCCATCTGCGCAAGGGTCGCACCGGCATCATCGCCCTCGCTGTCCCCGAACTCGGCAACCCCTACTTCGCCGAACTGGCCGGTGCCATCATCGACGCCGCAGCCGTACACGACTACACCGTCCTGATCGACCACACGGCCGGCCTGCGCGAGCGGGAGCTGCTGGTCAGCCAGGAGTTCCGTTCCCATGTCATCGACGGGCTCATCCTCAGCCCCGTCCACCTGGAGAACGCCGACCTCCTCGCCAGGCAGGAGACCTCCCCGCTGGTGCTGCTCGGCGAGCGGGAGTACGAGGCGCCCTACGACCAGATCGCCATCGACAACGTGGCCGCGGCGCGCTCCGCGGTACGCCATCTCCTGGACCTCGGCCGCCGCCGGATCGCCTTCCTCGGCTCACGCACGAGCCGCGAGCGCCGCCCCGCCCACCTGCGGTTGCGCGGCTGGCGTGAGGAGCTCGCCGCAGTCGGTCTGGAGCCCGAGGACAGCCTGGTTGTCGCCACGGACGGCTACGGCCGTGCCGACGGCGCCGCGGCCATGGCCGAGCTGCTGGAGCGCGGCGAACGGCCCGACGCCGTGTTCGCCTACAACGACTTGATCGCCCTCGGAGCCATGCGCACACTCACCGAACGCGGCCTCGAGGTCCCCGGCGACGTCGCCGTGGTCGGCTTCGACGACATCGAGGAGAGCCGCTACGGCGCCATCACCCTTACGACCATCTCCCCCGACAAGCCGGCCATCGCCCGTCTGGCCGTCGACCGGCTCGTCGAGAGACTCACCGGAGGATCCGTGTCGGAGCCGCAGAAGATCAGGCCCGGTCACCGCCTCATCGTCAGGGAGTCGACCCGCACCGGCCGGACAGGTGCTTAGCGGGGCGCCGACGGCCCCGTCACGACCGGCGGCCGCCCCCGCCCAGAACCGACCCGTTCCCCGAGAACGCCCGCTCGCCAAAAGGACTGATCATGCCGCGACCCACCGTGCACCACCGGCCGTTCGGCACTGCCCCGAGCGGAGAGAACGTCGGTCTGTGGCGACTGGAATCCGCTTCCGGCGTGCATGCCGAGATCATCACCTACGGAGGCATCCTGCACGCCCTCGGCGTCCCCGACACCTCGGGCAACAACGCCTCCGTGGTCCTGTCGCTGGCCTCCGTCGACCATTACGCCGAGAAGAGCCAATACTTCGGCGCCCTCATCGGCCGCTACGCCAACCGCATCGCCCACGGACGCTTCACCCTCGACGGAACGACGTACCGGATCCCCGTCAACGACCGCGGCCACGCCCTGCACGGCGGACCCGAAGGCTTCGACACCAAGGTGTGGCACGCCACTCCCCTGATGGACGACGACAGTGCCGCGGTACGGCTCACGCTACACAGCCCGCACGAGGACATGGGATTCCCCGGTGCACTCGACCTGACTGTCACCTACGCGCTCGACACCTCGGGCACGCTTTCGGTCGAGTACAAGACGGTGACGGACCGGCCCACCGTGGTCAATGCCACCAACCACGCCTACTTCAACCTGGCCGGCGACGGCGACATCCGGGGCCACACCCTGCAGGTCGACGCCCCTGCCTACCTGCCCGTAGACACGGACGGCATCCCGCACGGCCCCGCCGTGGAAGTGGCCGGCACCGCCTTCGACCTGACCGCCCCTCAGCTCCTCGGGGAGCGGCTCCACGCGCCGGACTACCAGATCCGGCAGGCCGAGGGCTACGACCACTGCTGGGTCCTGACCGCTGCAGGTGACGGCACGCTGCGACGCGCCGCCCGGCTGACCGCGCCGGCCGCCTCGCGCGTCATGGAGGTATGGACGACGGAACCCGGCATCCAGGTCTACACCGCCAACCAGCTCGACGGCACGCTCACGGACGGCGCCGGCCGGGCCCACGACCGCCACACAGCGGTCTGTCTGGAGACCCAGCACTTCCCCGACGCACCCAATCGCCCCGACTACCCCACCACCGTGCTGCGCCCCGGCACGACCGGTCACAGTCGCACCGAGTTCCGCTTTCCGCACCTCGCCGACGCCCCGAAGCAGCCGGACCACTGAAGCGTGGCCCGCCGGGACGCGGCCCGGGCCGCCTCGACGAGGACCGCATCAAGCAGCCCGACCGGCTCGGCATGATCTCGCCCCACTTCGACACCGCCTGCCACGAAGGCCTCACCGCCGCCCGGACTTGGGCCACCGAACTCGTGGGTCCCAGGACATCTTCACCACGGGGTCCTACGTGAAGCGGGTCCTGCTCAACTGCGCACTGCCCGCCGTGATCTGCCTTCTGCTCGGCCATGGGATCGCTGCCCGCATCCGCCGCCTCTGACCGGTTTCCTTGCGAGCGGGTCCGGAGGACCGTGAGCGAATAAGGGCGGCGTGACGCGGACCTCACGGCGTGGCGCCCCTGGCGTTCCACCACGGCGGGCAGGCGGCAAATCTTTGCAGCAGCGTCACAAAGGCTGCGCACGGCCTTCCGCCAGTGCCAGTAGCGTTACTGGCCGCTCGATCCCGCGTGCGAACACGAAACAGGTCGTCGGCGTCCCTGGCGACGCAGTCACCACAGAAAGATCGCAGATGGACTACTGCTCCGCGTGCCGCCGGAATCTCAACGGGGCACTCGTGTGTCCAGGGTGCGGCGCATACGCTCCGGACATCGCCCCGCCTTCCCGGCACCTCCGCAACGACGGCGTCTCCGGCGCAACGACGCAGCGGGCGTGGCACTTGGAGGCGGCCCCCGCTCCGGGGCCCTACCCCGACGCTCATCACCACGGTGCAGCAAGGATCTACGGGGCCTCACCGACGGGCAACAGCGTGTCCGACGACGCAACGGCGGATGCGTCGGACACGGATCCGGCCGACGGCTATGAAGGCGTCGCCTCCACCGGGCAGGGCCGGGCGGCTCGGCGCCGGCAACTGGCGCGCTGGAAGAAGAACCGGCGTCGCGCCGCGGCGGCGACGGCCGTTGCGCTCGTCGGCGGCGGCCTGACCGTTGCCGCGCTGCCGACCAGCAAGCCTTCCAACGATCGCACACACGCGGCCCCACCTCCGGAGCCGGTGCCCACCGGAACCACGCCCTCGACCGCGGCTGTGGAACCGCCGTCGGAGCAGCCGGACACGCGGGTTTCACCGCAGCCCGGCACGGGCCGGCCGCCGACGGCCGGTCGGCAGCAGGACACCGGCGTCGCCGTGTCTTCCTCCTCGACGACGGAACGGCGGCCGGCCACAACCGCCGCCGAGCCCCCCGTGATCTCGCGCGCAACGCCGGACACCGCACCCGAGCCCGCCAAGACGACGCAGCCCCGCACCGCCGAACCGTCGGCCCCGGCGACGACCGTGCCCGCTGCGACCGAACGCCCGGACACCGGCCCGACATCGCTGGACCTTCTACCGGGTGTTTTGGGAGACAAGCCGACATCACCGACACACGTGTGTCTGATCGGTGTGTGCATCGGGTGATCGATCCGCTGCCGGCACACGGCGAGGTCTGCTCTCCCTGACGGAGAGCGCGCCCCTCCCCCCGACTCCGGGCCCGCACCCCGTACGCCGATCCGCTGCCGCCGCCGGCGGCAGCGCGCCGCCCATCACGTCCAGTTTCCAGCGGGCGATCGGCTTTCGCATTCCGCTGCCCGGAGGAATTGGTGGCGGGCGGGAAGGCGTCGCCATCGAGGAGTTCGCCGAGGAGCCCTCGCACGCCGCGATGGAAGGGCTTTGCGCGCAGGTCGTGGCACGGCGCGAAGCCGGTGCGGAAGGCGACGTCGGGTGCTTCCGGGACGCGGTACGGCGCCCGGAAGGCTGGAGCCTGATCGCGGTGGCCGTCGGGCGGAACCAGCAGCGGGGTGCCCAGATCAGGCGGCGCGCCGCCGGGGCGGGCGTACAGGCCGCGTTCCGCCCTGCGGGCACCGGCCGCCGGTTGAAGACCTCCGGCGTGACCTGAGACCCTGGGCGGGGTCCTGTGCCTCCGGGACGGAGTGGTCCCCCAATTCTCGAGGCGCCGCCTTGTTTTCCCTTCGTTGAACGGAAAGACCGAACTTCCATGAACCTGCCCGCTTCAGGCCGGCGCGTCCTTGTCAGCGGCGCGTCGCGGGGCCTGGGCCGCGCGGTGGCCCAGGCGTTCGCAGCCAACGGCGACCGGGTCGCCGTCCACTTCGGTTCGCGCGCCGAGGAGGCCCGCGCAACACTCGGCTCCCTCGAAGGCACGGGCCACGTCCTGATCGGCCGGGACCTCGCGGACCCGGTGGGGGCAGAGGCCGTGGTGGACTCGGCCGCCGAGGCGCTGGGCGGGATCGACGTGCTGGTGAACAACGCGGCCGTCAACATACGTCACCCATTGGCGGAAACATCGTACGAGGAGTGGGTCGCGGTCTGGCAACGCCATGTGGCGGTGAACCTGCTCGCGACGGCGAACCTGAGCCACCTCGCGGCGCGGCGGATGATCGATCAGGGCGGCGGCGGACGGATCGTCAACATCGGCTCTCGCGGCGCGTTCCGCGGCGAACCGGACCACCCGGCCTACGGGGCGACGAAGGCTGCGGTCCACGCCCTGGGCCAGTCGCTTGCGGTGTCCCTGGCCCCGCACGGCATCGGCGTAGCCTCCGTCGCCCCCGGCTTCTTCGCCACCGAAAGGGTCGCCCCACGCCTCACAGGCCCCGAGGGCCCGGCCATCCTGGCCCAGAGCCCCTTCCGTCGCATCGCCACGGCCTCGGAGATCGCCGCCGCCGTCCTCTGGCTCGCCTCCCCTGAAGCCGAATGGTCCTCAGGCGCCGTCCTCGACCTCAACGGCGCCTCGCACCTGCGGACCTGAAGAGCACACACCCGGGAGGCTCCCAGCGGAACAGGAGTCTCGCGGGCCTGTCGTGCCCGACGTCCTCCTCCTCAGGCCCCCGTGACCCGACCTGGTGCGCAACCCACCTCATGGCCCTGCGGATGTTGCCGACGTTCCCGGGCCCGCTGTCAGGCCAGCAGATCCAGCAGCCGGCCGACCTGCCGCTCCGCGGTGCCGACAGGATTCCTGGGATGCTCGGGATCATCGCTCGCCGGCAGAAACAGCCGGACCCGAGCGAGCAGCCGACGGCACGTCCGCAAGCGCGCTGTCTCGGCCGGGGAGAGATCGAACCGGTCCAGGAACTCCGAAACATCAAGCGGGTGCTCCACCCAGCTCCCCACGTGCTCGGTGATCTCCGCCGGCTCAAAGGCGCGATCACTGCGGCCACAGCCCTCGAAGTCGACGATCTGCACCCGGGAACCGTCCCAGAGGTAGTTGGCGAGATGGCCGTCACCAGGGCCGAAGACCGGTGGAAGCCCAGATGGTGCGTCGGCTTCCGGACCTGATCGGGCCGGCCACGCCAACCCGGTGTCCATGGCCTGCCTGACGGGACCGCCGGCCCGCGGACGCGCTGTCTCTGCCCACGCGCCGAGGTGACCGAGAAGTTCGCCCTGATGACCGGGCCTGAGGGGGATCTTGGCGACGACCTCGGACGGCACGGCGGAATGCAACTGGTCACCGCCTCGGTGCAGCGGGTCACACTGAGCCGAGAGTGGCCTGACCTTCGTGCCCGCCCCGTCCTGGTCGCCCTCGCCCGGGCCTTCGGCTGAGACTCGCGCCCCTCGGCTCGCTCCTCCACTGACGGCGTCACCACGGCCACGGCGGGACCGGTGCTCTCACGCTGAGTGCGCCGCGGCGGTCTGCCTTTCGGGACGACGGTGCTCGCGGACCCAGAAGACCATCGTGGAGACGAGCGCCCAGCAGGCGAGGACCAGGAAGGGGAAGGCATGCAGATGGCCGGCGAAGTAGACCTCCGTGTGGATGGCGCTGATCGTGGCGCCCGGGGGCAGCCAACGGCCGATGGTGCCCAGGAACGGGGGGAGGAGAGGCCAGGAGACCGCACCGCCGGAGGAGGGGTTGCCGATCAGGACCATCAGGCCCCATGTGGGAATGATGGCCCACCGTCCGATCAGGACCATGAACATCAGGAAGACCATGCCCGCGGTGAACATGGTCAGGGTCAACGTCAGCCAGGTCGGTACGAAGGGCAGGTCGATCGCGTTGAGCAGCCAGTCCACGACCGCGGCGATGGTGAACGCCCCCAGCAGGGAGTACGCGAGCGTGAACGCGATGCGCTCACCTGGGTTCAGTGCCTTCGCGTGCACACTCATCTGAATCGCGCCCACGAAGCCGACCACCACGGCCGCCAACGAGATGTAGAAGATCGCCAGGCCGCGTGGATCGCCTCTCTGGTTCGGATTGATGTCCCGTACCGCGACGTCCGTCCCCACCGCCCTTCCGACGAGTGGCGCTGCCTGTTCCAGGAGCTCTGCCACGGATGCGCCCGACGCGGACGAGACGTCCAGCGTCACTTTCCGCTCCTGCCGCACGTCGAAGATCGCGAAGACCTTCTGCTCCTCGACCGCGTCCTTGGCCCCTGCGTAGCCGGCGTACCTGTGGACGTCCAGGGAGGCGTCCAGCGCCGTCTCCATGCCCGCCAGGAACGCGGCGCCGTGCGTCGCGTTCACCGGGCCGACCACCGCTGTCGGCACTTTGTGCGGTATGGGATTGGCGAAGGCATAGGTGTACGACCATGCGAAGAGACCTGCCATCAGCGCGACGATGAACACGAGCACCGTCGCCGGCAGGAAAGGGGAGCGCTTGGCCGCCTTCCAGCGCTCCGCCCTCGTCGGAGGCCGCCCGTGTGCTCCGTGGACATGTTTGTCCTGCGCGCTGGACTCCGCCATGGCAAAGACGCTAGGGCAGCCGTGTAGGCCTTGCATCCGGACGGTGCCGACCCTGCTCACCGCGTCGGCACGTTGAGGCACCCGACGCTCCGGGGACATGACGTTCGCGTCGGTGCATGGGCCGTCGGCGGGGAGGTTCATTGACCTCGGAGCTGCGCTTGCCGTGTCACGTCTTGAACCGGAGGCCTTCCTGACGTCGCCACGCCGCGGTCGATCGGCCCGTTGTCGCCTTGGCAACAAGGAGGGCTCACGGATGCCGGCAGTATTGGCATCACGGCGGATTCCGGCCCGGCCGGCCGGGCCGGAATCCGGCACTCCCCCGACGGTCACTTGCGGACCGTGAAATCCCCCAGTGAGCGGGCCGAGCCGCACCGAGTACGTTCCCGCGATCTTGCGCCGTACGACGAACTCGACCCGCACGTCCTGGTCAGCGCGGACCACGACGGAACGGCGCTGCTCCGCCTCTCCCGCAACCAGCAGCACGGCCTCGTACGTGCGGGTTTTCTCGCCGACGTTCGTGATGTGCACCGTGACGCGGACCGGCGTGCCGGGCCGGGCACGGGACGTCCGTTGTCGGTGCGCGCCACCGTGACGCCCGCAAGCCGCTTGCCGTTCTTCGCGTCCGTGACGGTGCCCCGCACGCCGCTGCGCAGGGACGTCCCCTCGACCGCGGCGTGGGCGTCGATCCGGCCCCAGCCGTAGCGCGGGTTGGGACGGGCACCGTAGCGGTCGTCGAAGTAGGAGGTGCCTGCCGCGGTCGAGGAGCACACGGAGCCCCACACGGTCGAACTCGGCCTGCTCAAGCGGGGCGTCAAGTACCGCGTCGTCTACGACACCTCCGTCCTCGACCTCCCCGGGTGGCTGGAGGACGTCACCGCCGGCATGCGCCTGGGCGAACAGGCCCGCGTCGCCCCCGGCCTGCCGACGAAGCCGGCCATGTCCGAAGACCGGGTGGCCATGCTCCCGCTGCTGCGCCCCGGCGACGACGCCGTGACCGCCTCGTACCTGATCCAACCCGTCGCCCCTGCTCGACGCGCTGATAGCGCTGATGGCGCTGATGGCGCTGATGGCGCTGTTCGAGGCGGTGTGGGAGCGCAGTGTGCAGGTGCGGCCGTCGGCTCCCGGCGCGGCCGACGACCGGTCCGATCAGCCGTCGCCGGACGAGGCCAGGCTGCTGACGCTGCTGGCCTCCGGCGCCACGGACAAGTCCGCGGGCCGGGCCCTGGGCTGGAGCGAACGCACCGTCCACCGCCACAGCACCGAGCTCATGCAGCGCTTCGGCGCGCAGACACGCTTCCAGGTCGCCATGGAGGCCGCACGGCGCGGCTGGATCTGACGGCCCGACCTCGACTCCGCGAGACCCGAGCCATGCCGCGACCCCGGCCACGGCCGACAGAGCGTCCGCAGCTCGATTCGGCCCTGCGGCGACGACCTTCCCGCGGATGGCCGGCGTCGTCACCGAGGATCCGCGCCTACGAGGAATTGTGGGACATCAGCCACCCCCGGACATCCTCACGCCGCAGGCGCCTTACGGTGCGCTCGCCGTCCAGCAGGACAGCGGTGACGTCGCCGTGGCCGGCCGTGTCCTGGCGCCGAACGGTGACGATGTCGTTATTGTCCGATGCTCCGGCACCATCGGATCTCGCCGTCGTGCCATACGTCGGTAGGCGTGAGCCCGGCGGCCGTGGCGACGGCAGCGGAGGCGTGATGCCCGGGGTGGATGTGGGCGATGACGGTCTGTACCGGCTGCCGGCTGAGCCAGTCGACGAGTCCTCGGGCCGCTTCGGTGGCCATGCCTCTTCCCTGCCACGGAGTTCCCACCACCCAGGCGATCTCGGCGATGGGGCCGTGGCCGGAGGGGCTGATCGTCGCCTGGACTGTGCCCACCAGGCAGGCCTCCTCGCGGAGCCGCATCACCCAGTTCAGCCAGGAGACGGCCGGATCGGGAGAGCCGGCGGTGATGCGCTGGTAGCGCGAGCGCAGAGCCTGCGGGGTGTCCGGAGTGCCGCCGGTGAAGGCGTGCAGGGCCGGATCGGACAGCACCGCTGCCATCTCCTCGGCATGGTCGACGTGAAGCGGCAGCAGGTCCAGTCGCCCGGTACTGCTGGCCTGGGCCACGATGGTGCTCACGCCGCGACTGCCTCGAGGCGTTCGACGAGAGGATAGGTCCAGACCGAGCCGGGCTTGGGCAGAGCAAGGGTGGGCACCTTGAGGGCCTTCGCCAGTTGGGGCACGCGGAATCGGGCTGTGCGGTACTGGATGGCCACCTTGCCCTTGCCGGTGCGGCACGGCAAGCCCGTCCGGGCGCCGCAGGTGGACATCGGGCGCTTGTGCGCTTCCACGCGCTTGAAGTCGTCACTCACGACCCAGACTGTTTCATGAACAGTACTTTTCACGCGTCGACCCGTGCATCAAGAAGTCCGGTTCGCTGCAGACGTCTGCGCGTCCACCCGTTGGAAATGGGGCGCCGCCACGGGCGCCACCCGTGTCGAACCCACGGGCGCCGTCCCCGAAGGGGCGTGCTTGCCCGTCCGCGTCTCCCGCGCATGCGTCCGCGGCAGTGACCGGTCAGGGAGACCGCACCGGGTCCGGGCGGGTCAGCACCCTCGGCAGGCCGGCGCGCGCGGCCTCGGCACCGCGGCCGTTGCGGCGGTGAACCCCCAGCGCCGAACTCGCCTCCTCTGCCGACAGACGGAGGTCCCTGTCACGCGCCGCCGCAACGGCGCTGCCGCCATCAGGCCTTGGGAAGGGAGAGGGAGCGGCGCTGTCGGGAATCTCGAGGATCTCGGAAGCTCGCTCGTGGTCACTGGACACCATGCTCAGGTTCGCGGAGTTCGGTCGGTGGTGTCGGCAGAGGTGATCCGTGCCGGCGCATCCTCGGTCAGGTGTGGTGGTCCCGGAGATGACCGCACGCATGGCTCGCGCGGTCGACAGCCTGCAGGCGCTCGTCGGTCCCGACTTCATGGGCGCCTGAGGCGTCTCAGCGCCTCACGCGGACCTTGGACTGCTTGTGGGGCAGCTGCTCCCAGTCCTCCATGAGGCGGGCCGAGAGCGAGTGGGAGGCAGCGAGCTCGGTCAGTGTTTCGACCCGGTAGTAGAAGTCCTCGCGCAGAACGTGGTGTTCCTTGGCCTCTGTGCGGTTGAACGTGAAGTCGAAGAAGGCGTCCGGGGCCATGACCCGCGAGATGTGGCGGAGGCACTCGTCGATGACCTCGATCGGCGAGTGCGAGAACACGCTGTGCGCGTGCACCACCGTGAAGTACCCGGAAGGCAGGGTGGAAAGGCGCAGATCGCGGACGAGGGCGAGGTGCGGGAGTTTTGCCTGGAGTCCGCGCGCGGCGAGGGTGTCGCCCGCTGCCAGGAGGATCTCGGGAGAGATGTCGATGCCGTAGTAGTGCCCGGTGTGAAGATGGTCGATGAATCGCCAGCCTGCGCGAAGATTCCCGCAGCCGATCTCCAGCATCCGGTCCTCACGGGTGAGCCCGTGCTGCAGCAGATAGTCGAACTGCATCTCACCGAGCGCGAGCCAACGGTCCTCGGTCGCGCTGCCGACCGCGGCTGACGGGCTCTTGGCGGTGTCCGCCTTCATCACGGCGCGGTAGTAGGCCACGTGGTCGCGGGCGGTGAGCCGCAGCCTCCAGTCGCGGCCGAGTCGGCGCAGATACGGCACGAAGCGGTCGGGGTGCCGGGAGGCGTAGCGGAGTCTGTGGCCGAGGCTGGCGCGATTGCCGGTGCGGGGCGCGGTCATCTTGGGGCGTCCTTCTCCGTGTGGGTCGTACCGGGTGCGAGGTAGGCGGCGTAGTGGTCCCAGCCGGGGGCGTGCGGCAGGGGTACGAACCGCCAGGTTCGGGCGTACGGAGGCGGGACGCCGTGGGCGGCCACGATGACGGCCACCGGCATGCGGCGCGCGGCTGCGGCGATGCCCTCCGGGGAGATGCTGGCGTCGTGGCCGCCGGGCTGGCGGGAGGAGCAGCCCGCGTAGTAGGCGATCGGTACGGCCTGATGGCCGCTGACCATGCAGGGCGGACGCACACCCAGCCGGTGGAGCGCGGAGGAGATCGCGGTGAAGTTCTCGCGGGTGGAACGGCTGCCGGCGACCGCGCGGGAGAGTACTGCGTACTGCACGGCGAGATGGGCGACGATTCCGACGGCGAGCAGGATCGCGGTCACCGGTCGCAGCGCCGGGCGGACCGAGGTCAGCAGGAACACGACACATTCAGCCACGGGGACGGCCAGCAGGGCGTAGGCGGGGAGCAGGAAGCGGGGCGCCGCGTAGCCGATCGTGAACAGGTACGGCGCCGCCAGCGCTGCCGCGGTCACGGTCGCCAGCACCGCAGCGGCGCCCCGGCGGGCGCGGAACGCGGCGGCGATGCCGCCGAGGACAAGCAACGGCAGCACGAACCACCACACAGCAGTGATCGGGTACTGCCAGGGCACATCGCATGGTCGGCAGAGCGTGCGCCCGGCCAGGGCCCGCACATGGTCATCCACGGCCATCTGCCAGCCCATGCTGCCCTGGATCTCGCCGGCACGCCGGAGCCGGGCCGCAAGTCCGCCGTAGTGCGCGTACGCCTCGACGACCCAGGGAACCGCACCGAGCAGCAGCCCGGCCACGAGTACGGCCGGCACCGCCGGGCGGCGGCGCCAGTCCGGAACCAGCAGGACCGCCGCGGCGAGCGGCACGGCCAGCCCCACTCCATCGGCAGGCCGCAGCAGGGTCACCGCGAGCACTGCAGCCCCCAGGCCGACGAGTGACGCACGGCACCGGCGGCCGGCGGCGTCCACGGTGGCACGCAGAAACCAGCCGACGGCCATGAACGCCCCGAACGCACACCACAGATTGGGCATCACCCGCGGGCCGTAGAACAGGGTGATCCACAGACCGGCGAACAAGGCGCCCGCACCGGTCAGCACCGGCGTGGGCACGACCTTCCGCCAGACCCACAGAGCGGCCAGGAGGACGACCCCGGACAGCAGGGCGAGAAAGACCCGGATTGCGGTCGTGGACGCGGTGACACCGGCCACGGGTGCGACGAGGTACGAAATGCCCCGTGCGCGGGGCGCACTGAAGAACGCGGGAGGGGCATTCCCGCCGACCTGGCTGACATAGACCGTCTCGTCCCAACCCAGACCGGAACCGGGAACCACGAGGGCCAACTGGGTGATGGTGAACACCACCGCGAGCCCCGCCGGCCAGAGCAGCGAACGAGACGCCGCTCTGCGCGGACGGGAAGCCTCGAGGTCCAGCGGCTTCAACACGGGAGGGCTGAAGGGTCTCATCCCGCTCACCCTGCAACGGCTTCGCGGAACGGGCCACCCGGGCCCGGGCCGGACGCGACCGCCGACGGTGCACCGGGAGCACCGCCGCCGCGACAGCCGCGACGACGGCGACGACGGCGACAGCGGCGACAGCGGCGACGACGGCGGTGGCAACGACGACCTCGACCGGCAATGGTCGAGGCGACGTGCGTGCCGTGCCCGCGGCGGTCGGTGACGTCCTCGCCGGGCACGAAGCTCCGGCTGCTGACGATGCGCTTCTCCAGATCCGGGTGGCCGGCGTCGACTCCCGTGTCGAGCACGGCCACCTTGACGCCGGTGCCGATGGCGCCCTCGTCCCAGACCTGCGGCGCGCCGATCTGGGCTGTGCTGTCCGCCAGGGCCGCGTTGACCTTGCCGTCCAGCCAGATCTTGTCGATGCCCCCGGGCAAGGACGGCGCGGCCGGTGGTCTTCCGGTCAGCCGTGCCCGGCGGCGCCGCGACAAGAGCGCTCCACACGCTCGCTGCCTTGGCCCGGTCCGCGCTCACCGCCTGCGCGGACGGACGCCAGTTGCCGCTCGACGGCGACGCCCGGCAAGTCGGTGACGGCGAGCCGCGACGCGTCCGTGTCGCGGGTGATGATCAGGGGCAGCCCGGGGGGTGCGCATCGTCGTATCCCTGGGCGACGAGGCCGGTGATGTTGAAGAGTCGTTTGTCGAGAAGGCCCTCGGTGACATAGGCCTCGGCATCGTCGGGGTACACACAGGTGCCTGTGTCATCGGTGATGGTCCGTACCGATGACGGTCGCGCCCGCGCGGCGTTGCACGCTCACCGCGGCAGGTGCTCCCTTCGCCCCGGGGGTGACGATCACCTTGTCGCCGGTGATGAGCGTGACGGACCGCGTGGGCGGGGCGGAGCGGCGGCCATGCGGCAATATTGCAGCGGGCTCGACCGCCGGGCAGCGGGCGGCGGGGACCGGAACGGAGCGTTGGACACCGCGCCGGTCCCCGGCCCGGGCAGCGCCTCAGCCGCGGTAGGTCTCCAGGAGCCTGAGCCAGACTTCGCCGAGGGTGGGGAAGGCGGGGACGGCGTGCCAGAGCCGGTCGAGGGGCACCTCGCCGGCGACCGCGATGGTGGCCGAGTGCACCAGTTCCCCGACGCCGGGGCCGGCGAAGGTGACGCCCACCACGGTGTTGCGGTCGGTGTCGATGAGCATGCGGGCCCGGCCGCGGTAGTCCTCGCCGTACTGGTGGGCGCCGGCGACGCGGTCGAGGTCGTAGTCGACGACCTCGATGCGGCGCCCGCTCTGCTCGGCCTCGCGGCTGGTCAGGCCGACGGAGGCGACCTCGGGGGTGGTGAAGACGACCTGGGGGACGGCGGTGTTGTCGGCGGTGGCGACATGCGCGCCCCAGGGGGCGTCGTCGATGGGCTCTCCCTTGGCGCGGGCGCCGATGACGGTGCCGGCGATCCGGGCCTGGTACTTGCCCTGATGCGTCATCAGGGCGCGGCGGTTGACGTCGCCGACGGCGTAGAGCCAGCCGCCGTCGACGCCGGTGACCTGGAAGGTGTCGTCCACGGTCAGCCAGTCGCCGGGGGTGAGACCGACGGTCTCCAGGCCGACGTCGCGGGTCTGCGGGGCGCGGCCGGTCGCCAGCAGGATCTCGTCCGCGGCCAGCTGCCCGCCGTCGGACAGTGTGATCCGCACCTCGCCGTCTTCGCCGTCTTCGCGGGTCATGGAGGTGACGGTGGTGGTGAAGCGGATGTCGACGCCTGCTTCGCGCAGTCCGTCGGCGACCAGTTCGCCGGCGAACGGCTCCATCCGCTCGAGGAGCCCATTCTCGAGGACCAGCATGGTGACCTGGGAGCCGAGGGCCTGCCAGGCGGTGGCCATCTCGACGGCCACCACACCGCCGCCGACGACGGCGAGGCGGCCGGGCACCTTGTCGGCGCTGGTGGCCTCGCGGCTGGTCCAGGGACGCACGGCGTCGAATCCGGGGATGGGGGGCAGGGCCGCGCGGGTGCCGGTGGAGACGGCGACGGCGTGCCGGGCGGTCAGCGCGATGGTGTCGCCCTCGGGAGTCTGCACGGCCACCTGCTTGGGGCCGGTGAGGCGGCCGTGGCCGCGTATGAGGTCGACGGAGACCGAGTTCAGCCAGTCGACCTGGTCCTCGTCCTTCCAGTACGAGGACATCTTGTCGCGGTGCGCGAGGACCGCCTCGACGTCCAGCGGGCCGGCCACCGCCGGGTTGAGTCCGGGTACGCGGCTCGCGTCGGCACGTGCCACCACCGGCCGCAACAGCGCCTTGCTCGGGTCGCAGGCCCAGAACGAGCACTCCCCGCCGAGGAGTTCGCGCTCCACGATCACGGCGCTGAGCCCTGCGGCGCGGGCGCGTTCGGCCACGTTCTCGCCGACCGGCCCCCCGCCGATCACGACCACGTCGTAGGTGCGGGTTGTCTCGTTCATCACTGCTCCGTTCATCACTGATCTGCTTCTGTAACTCGGTGGGACGTTGCGGCCTTTGCGGGGGGCGGGCTTACCGGGCCTCGCACCGTGGCCTGTCTGCCGGACTACGGCTCGCCGCCGCCGCCGCGCCCGATGGAAGGGCTGTGACCTGCGGCCGGCTACGGACCGCGCGCCGCTGCTCCCCCGCCACCGGACGGCCCGAGAGCCGCAGCGTCCGGTCGTGGGGGGTGGTCACGGGAGCGGATTGCTCCCCGCACGCCGGCTGCCTCTCGGTGCCCGGCCCTGACCAGCGGCGCGCTGGTCCTTCACCGTGCAGTCCGCGCGGCGGCCGCTGAGTCGACGCGGCCCCCGTGACAGGTGGGCCGCTGGGCGGTAGGTCGCATTTTGTGCCCGGCCCTGGAGTGCGAGAGCCGTCAGGCCGTCCGGGCCGTGGTCGCCCTGCGCTCGGCGCGGGGATCCGGCTGCTCGGCCTCGCCGGTGCTGCACCCCAGGGACTGAAAGGGCCGGGCCGCCGTCCGGGCTGGTGACGGCCCGTACACCTGGGGTGGCTTGGGGGGTCAGCGGCCGGGGGCACGCTGTGTGACCTCCTGGAGCACCCAGCCATTGCCGTCCGGGTCGCTGAACGTGAGGTAGGAGCCGTAGGAGGCGCGCTGGGGGTGCAGGCCGGCCCGTCGCTCCTGGCCGGGGCCGCGGTGGGTGACGTCCCCACCGTCGTGACCGTGGTACAGGAGGCCGCCTGCGTCGTGGAAGATCTCGCTGACCCCGATGCCGCGGCCGGTGAGCTCCGCGCGGGCCTCCTCGATGTCGGAGACGATGAGGTACAGGCCCTGGAACGAGCCGGGTGCGATGGGGGTCATCCCCTCGCCGAAGATGATCGAGCACTCGGAACCGGGCGGCGTGAAGTGCACGACCCGGAAGTCCTCGTTGGCCGTGTAGTCGACGTCCAAGCGGAATCCGACCTTCTCGTAGAACGCCTTGGCCCGATCGATGTCGGAGACGGGCAGCACGATCATTTCGAGCTTCAGATCCATGGGGATGTCCTTGTTTCTTGACGTCGGTGAATCACGCATCCAATGCGTCACCGGTTCAACAGGCAGTGGTCGCAGCCGGGGCGATTGCGCCCCGCGGCTGCTGCGGCGGACGGCGGTGATGGCCGAAGGGGTGGCTCATCCCTGCGGTCCAACCTGGCAGGAAACCTACCTTCCACTTAACTTGTGCGCAAGTAAAGTGTCACAAATGAGAGTGTGACAAAGGTATCGCTCGGCGCATACCCGGAGTCCGAGCAGGCCGGCGTGGTTTCGCCGCAGGGGCCTGGGGCGCACCACGGACGGACAGGCGCAATCCCGCCGACGACGATGCGATCAGCGGTCGCCACATCAGGGCCGGCGCTTGCGGAACCCTTCGAGGAAACTCCTGCGAGGCGGTTCATGCCGTGGCCTGAGACGGACGACGCTGCCGCGACGTCTGGAGATCCACGGCGTTGCCGCAGTTGCCGGACTCGTGGCGGCCGTCGCCATCCTTTGAACCGGCCGACCACGGGCCGATCGGGTCCTGGGACCCGTCGCGGAGCACCGGATGGCACGGTTTCGGTGCGTGCACAGCCCCTGCGGACAGCCCCGCACGGATCGGACGTGCGGGCGCGGACATGCTGCACCACCGGTGCCGCCGCGGACAGCAGTCGACTTCATGCTGTGACAGTGCGGTGCACCCAGGGCTCCGTTATGCGCTGCCAACCCAATGCCATTTCGATTGTGCACAATATAATTGCACACTGGAACAGTGTGGAGTATGCTGTCAGCGCGAAAGAGTCGCGTGGGAGAGGAGTCCCGATGGGCAACATCGAGACGGACGTCGAGCAGGCCGGCGCCGCCACGGCCAGCATGCTGCTCGAGGACCAGCTGTGCTTCGCCCTGTACGCGGCGCAGCGCGCGATGACCAATCGCTACCGCCCGCTGCTGGAGGAGCTCAACCTGACCTATCCGCAGTACCTGGTGATGCTGGTGCTGTGGGAGCACGGCGCCCTCCCCATCAAGACCCTGGGCACGCTGTTGCAGCTCGACTACGGCACCTTGACGCCGCTGCTGAAGCGCCTGCAAGCAGGCGGGCTGATCCGGCGCGAGCGTCAGGTGGACGACGAGCGCTCGGTGCAGATCTCTCTCACCGAGCAGGGGGTCGAGCTCCGCGAGCGTGCTCGCCCCATCCCCGCCGCCGTAGGGGACGCCGTGGGCTTCACCGCCTGGGAGACCGAGGCTGCCAAGTCCCTCCTCGAGCGTCTGACGGCCAACGTCTCCGCAGGTGACTGACCCGGCCGCTGCGTGCCGCCGATCCTCCGTGAGCGGTTCCCGGGCCAATTCGTTGCCTCGTGCACACTCCAGCGCCCAGCGCATCCGCCGCCGCCCACCCCTGCGGTTCGCTCTCGCCGTCAGCCAGGACTGCGAGGTTCGGGGCAGCCGGCACTGGAGTGACCGGGTCGAGTTGGCCCCTCGTGGAAGGCTCACCCGACTCATCCGGTACCAGACGCTCCACGAACCCCACGGGCGCATGCTGCGAACACGCCACATGAGATGGCTTCTTCGGGACTACAAGGCCAGCAGAGCCTGTTCGACGACTTCGGTCAGTGCGGGGTGGATGTACAGCACGTCCCGGGCGACCTGGTCCACCGTCAGGCCCAGTGTCATCGCCTGGATCAATGGCTGAATGAGCGTCGCAGCCTGTGGGCCGATGATGTGGGCACCGAGGATCGTACGATCGAGAGGGTTCGCCAGGACTTTCGCGAAGCTGGTGGTGTCCTCCAACGCCCATCCGTATGCGGTCTCTGCGTAGTCACGGGTACTCACCAGGTACTCGATCTTGCGACGGCGCGCCTCCTGCTCGGTCAATCCGACGCTGGCGATCTGCGGGCTTGTGAAGACTGCATGCGGCGCAACCTTGTTGGCCAATGTGCGCACGTCCTGCGGATGGAGCAGGTTGTACCGCACGAGGCGCGACTCGGCATTGGCCATGTGCTTGAGCTGGAAGTGATTCACCACGTCGCCGAGTGCCCAGACCCCCGGTACTGAGGTGCGGTAGGCGTTGTCGGTCGCAATGTGGCCGTGCTCGTCAAGTTCCAGTCCGCCGACGGCCGCGTCCACCCGGTCGGTGTTGGGCCGACGGCCGACGCACACCAGCAGCGTCGCGGCCCGGACGACATGGTCGCCACCCGGACAGGTCACGGCGACTTCAACGTCGTCACCACGCCGTGCGACGGAGGTGACGGCGGCATCGAGAAGGACGCGATGTCGCTGCGACGCGAGTTCGGTGAACCGCGCCGAGACCTCCTCGTCCTCCGCCATCAGCAGGCGCGGTCCCCGCTGCACGATCGTGACATCCGTACCGAACGCGCCGAATACATGGCTGAACTCCGCCGCGATGAAACCGCCACCGATGACGGCCATGGATGCGGGCACTTCGTCGATCCGCATGATGGTGTCCGAGGTGTGGTACGGCACGGTGTCGAGTCCGGGGATGTTCGGCACCACAGGCCGTGATCCGACCGCGACGACGAACGTGTCAGCGGTGATCCGCTCGGTTCCCACCTGCAGCACCTTCGGCGCGACGAATCGCCCCTCCTCGGTGTACACGTCAACGCCGTTGTCCCTGCGGTAGTTCAGCGCGCTGTCATGCAGTGGATCGATGCGCTGGAACACTCTGTCGCGAATGGCCTTCCAGTCGACGTGCTCAACGGTCGCATGGACACCGAGCCGCGCTGCCGCCCGCGCGCCCTCGACCGCGTCGGCGGCGACGACGAGCATCTTGCTCGGAATGCAGCCTCGGTTGAGGCACGTGCCACCGAAGCGGTCCGGTTCCACGATAGCGGCGCGCAGATGAGCGAGATCGTCGTTGAGCAGCATGTTGCCGCTGCCCGTCCCCAGGACCACAAGATCGTATTGCCGCACGCTCGTCCACCTTCCGCGACGAAATGTTCGGCCATACAGTCATGGCCTCCCTGGAGACCGCGAGTCCGTTTCACCCGAATTTAAGTCTCAGGGTCCCTTCCATGCAAAATACCCCTAAGATCCCTGTCGCGGAAAATGGAGCATCGGCGGGCAATGTCAGTGCGACATCAGCCGGTAGCGAGTTCCTTGGTGAGCTGGTGCAGCGCAATGCCACGGCGGACGGACACCTCGCGATGGAGGCAACCAATGCGGCGCCGGCCATCTCCTGCCGGCGATGTCTTTCCCGGTGGAGGCCAGTGCCCGCTGCACCCGCATCAGTCGTTTCTCGGCTTTCGTCGGGTGCCAGGGGTTGGCCGCCGGCATGCTCGAAGGGGCATCGCCCGTCACGGGCTGCCAGAGGGCAGCCGGGTGCTTGACGCCCGGGTCCGCACCGATGGTGTCGCGCGCTGCGTGACGGGGTGTGGGTCGATCCGGGATGCCCTGGATGGCCTTGGTCGAGTACGGGGGCGTACCAGCGGAGTGGGTTGCGGCGACGTCGCTCTTGGATCAGGTGCGCAGCCGCTGTCCCGTGCCCGGTCGTGCCCGGTCGTGCCCGCGCGCCGCGCCGCGCGGGAGGCTGCGCACAGGCTCGAGCCAGGCCCGGGGCTGGGGCTGGGGCTGGGGCTGGGGCTGGGGCTGGGGCTTTGCGAGCTTCGCGGGTATCGGATACGGACGGCTGTCCGCATCGTGGCTGTCGGCTGGTTCGTTGAGGCTGAGGAATTGTGTGATCTTGCGCAGGCCCACCTCGTCCTCGGCCCTGGAGAGTGCCTTTTCGGCGAGTGCTCGCAGGTGGAGGTCGCGGAGATGGAGATCGGCGAAATCCGGGCCCGAGTGCTTGGCGGATGTCGGCTTGGGCGCTGTCGGAGAATGATCTGACCTTGCGGATGAGGGCGGAGCAACCCACGAGGCACCGGGTAAGCCGTGCCCTGCACCCTCAAGATCAGGATCTACCGGTGAAGCACGACAGCCCTGGTGGCCAGCGGGCTGAGCCGATCGGTGTAGCCATCGGGTGTGCGGGCCTGCCGCCGGCACGCGTGGGCAAGGATGGAGGCGGAGGTGTTTTCGAATGCCCAGCGGTGACGTGCTCGTACTCATCGATGAGAGTGGCCGGGTGGTCGAGTGGGGGCGTCCGGCGGAGGAACTGTTCGGGTGGTCCGCCGAACAGGCAGTCGGCCAGTTGGTGACCGTGCTCATGCGCGAGGTCGCCGCTGACGACGAACGGCGGCGGGAAAGGCTCTCGGATGCGGCCGCGGTGCTGGTCAAGCCGGTGTTGCGAGGTACCTCCGTGGTCTGGCAGGTGCTCGCAGCAGGAGACACCGTGTCGGGACAGGACGTGGCGATCCTGAAGGCCATGTTCACTCAGTCACCGGTGGGACTGCACGTCCTCGACGACCGGCTGCGCGTGGTCCGCATGAGCAGCGCCGGCCGCGCCCCGCATGACACGCCGGTCAGAGAGCTGCTGGGCAAGCATTTCACCGAGGCGTGTGAACTCGAAGACCCCGAGGAAGAAGCCGCCGTGGCGCACAGGGTCCTGGAGAGCGGAGGGCCGGTAGTGAACCGGCTAGTCCGGGGCGTCAAGCCACCAGGCCGGCGCAAGCGGCGACTCTACTCCGTCTCCTACTTCCGCTTGGAGGGCTCCCGCGGCGATGTGCTCGGACTGGTGGCTTCCACGGTCGACGTCACCGAGCGCGAGAACGCACAGAACCGCCTGGACCTCCAGGAAATGGTCCGCACACGAGTGGGACACCGACTGAACGTGATGGATGTCTGCTGGGAGCTGGTGGATGCGGTAGTGCCCGCCTTCGCGGGCATCGCCGATGTCGAGGTGGTCGAAGACGTCGTCCGCGGCGAGGACCCTCCCCTGGTCCCCGTCCACCGGAACGTTCCACTGCGCCGAGCAGCCGCCAAAGGCCACGTCCCGGCCCACCCGGTCAGAGATGTGGGCCCCTTGCCGACGGGCACCCCCTTCTCCCACGTCCTGTCCGACCTTCGGCCGCGCCTCGTCTCGCTCGCGGAGGACACCTCGTGGCTGGCCGCCGACCCGGCCCGGGCCGAGGCCGTCAGGAGATCCGGTGCGCACTCCCTGATCGTGGCACCACTGGTGTTGCACGGTCAGGCGCTGGGCGTGGTCAGCTTTTACCGCCACCAGCATGAAGACCCCTTCGAAGAGGATGACGTCGCGGTGGCGTCCGCGGTGTGTGCGCACGCTGCGCTCTGCATCGGCTACGCCTCTCAGTACATGCGTGAGTGGATTATCGCGTCGACCGTCCAGCGCAGGCTTCTCCCCCAGCAACCGGCCCCACAACCCACCGTGGAGATCTCCCCACTGCACCTTCCCTGCCCGGAGGGCGGCGGGGCGTGGTTCGACACGATCGCGCTGCCCGGCGCACGGACCGCGTTGATCGTCGGCGACGTGGCAGGGCAGGGCATTCCCGCCGCCATCATGATGGGACTCCTACGGACGGCCGTCCATGCACTCGCCGCCCTGGACCTGCAGCCCGACGAGCTGCTGGCCCGCTTGAGCGACACCACAGCCCGTCTCGCCGCCGCGCGCGCCGCACTGCCTCCCATGGATCCCCTCAAGGTTGAGCCGCTCACCGCCGGCTGCTCCATCGCGATCTACGACCCGGTCGATCTCACCTGCACCATCGCCCGCGCCGGTCTCCCGGAGCCGGTCGCCGTCTTCCCCGACGGCACCTCGGCCGGCCTGCGCGTTCTCCCAGGTCCCCCACTCGCCGGAACGGACACCGCCCCCTTCCCCGCGACCACCGTCGACCTCCCCGAGGGAAGCATCCTCGCGATGGGCACGGCCGCGCTCGCCGATGAGGTCCTGGCGCCATCCGGTCCATTGCGTCCACTCCTGGACGGCGCCGGCACAAAGCCCCTGCCCGACCTGCGCGACGACATCGCGCACGCACTCACAAGCAGCCACCGGACCGGCGAGACGCTGATGCTGCTCGCCCGCACGAAGGCGCTGCCCACGGATCGGGTACTGACCCGCTCGCTACCCGCGAACCCCGAGGCAGCGCCGATCGCCCGCGCAGCGGCCCGCCGCCAACTTGAGGCCTGGGGCCTGGACGAGGAAACCGCGTTCACCGCCGAACTCATCGTCAGCGAACTCGTCGGCAACGCGATCCGCTACGGCGCTCCGCCCCTGCAACTACGCCTGATCTTCGAGCGGATGCTGACCTGCGAGGTCAGCGACACCGCTCCCAGCGCTCCGCACGTGAAACACGCCCGCACCATCGACGAGACAGGCCGCGGACTGTTCATCATCGCGAGCCTCGCTGACCAGTGGGGCACCCGCTACCAGGCGCGTGGAAAGACCGTCTGGGCAGAACAAGCAACAGGGGCGTCGGCCCTCTCCACATGACCCAGATCGCCCAGACTCTCTGTCGCTCGGAAGCTCTTCGCGAAGGTCCATGCCCGGAGGGTATGGACCCCTCCCCGTCGCTCGCAGACGGTTTTGGAGCTCGAAGGACGCGCTGTGAGTGACCGCAGAGTTGCACACGGACCAGCAGGATCAGTAGGACCAGCACCCGGACGGTGCGTCACATCCCGACAGGGCAAAGGTTCTCTGATGCGGCACCAGAAGAGTGCGAGGGAACCTACAGAAGTCTGCGTGGTCAAGATGCGCGACTCTGGGCTCCCTCAACGGACGTACGGGCCGTGCGCAGCCACACCCGCTCCCTGCACGCGCCCAGACGAGCGCGGCTCCAACCGAGGGCCGAGGGAGCGTCAGCCGCAGGACTCTTCGGCGGCGGAAGCGGCGACGGCCTCGGCACTCACGCGCTGTTCGACGTCCGACTCCGGTGTCCCCTCCGGAAGAAGGAGCTCGAACTCGACCAGGAACTCCATGATTTCCGGCCCTGCTCTCAACCAACGAGATGCTGTCCACCATCGACGTCGTAGGTGGCGCCCGTCAGGGCGGTGTTGGTCATGATGTGAACAGCGAGGGCCGCGACGTCGTCCGGTCCGACAACGCGGCCGATCGGCAGCCTGGCTCGCAGTTCCTCGCGACGGGCGTCGAGGTCGTCGCCGAGGAGCCTTGCCGACAGCGGAGTGTCGACGAAGCCGGCTGCGATGAGATTGACCCGGACCGGCGCGAGCTCGAGCGCGAGGCTGGCCGTGAGCACCGGCAAAGCGGCGGTGATCGTCGGCGCGATCCCGAGACCGGGACCGATCCGCCGAGCGCCGGTGCCGCCCATGAGTAGCACCGTGCCTCCGCGGCGCACCTTGCCGACGGCGTGGCGCGCAACCTCGAGCGCCAGCACCATGCGCTCGCTGATCGCCCGGCGCGCCTGATCCGGGTCCATCTCGAGGAGCGGCCCGTAGGTCGGGTGTCCGGCCGTGACCATCACGTGGTCGATCGGCTCCGGCAGCTCCTGGAAGAACCGCTCCAACGACACCGGGTCGTTCGCATCGAAGACTGCGGTGTCGACCGCGCCGACGTCCGTCGCCGCGCTCCGCAGCCGGTCGGGGTTCCGGCCGGTCAGAATGACGCCTGCCCCCTCGGCGCGTGCCTGCCTCGCCGTCGCCAGCCCGATGCCGGCGCTCCCGCCGATGACGACAACGGTCTGCCCGAGCAGCGCCGGGTCGCGGTGGCCGGACGATACAGATCTCGCTGTGCTCATGGTTCCTCCTCTGCCGTGCTCGTCGTCATCACGCCTCGCGCGGATTCCGTGCCCCTTGGACCGCCATGGCTGTACGCCTTCAGCCTGGTGCCGGTCTCCCCGATCTGCTCAACGGCTGGATCGTGTCGCGCAGTATCCCGAGGGCGGCGCGGGCTCGGATCCCAGCGAGGAAAAGCTCTTGAAACTGTTCAATTCGGCGTAGGCGTGCGTGTGCGCAGCGTTCCTGGCGACCTTCGCGAGGAGCACTGCACTGCTGAACCAGGACTCGGTCGTGCCCATCGCCGCAGACAACGATCACACGTGGTCAATGGCCGGGCGCTGTGCGCCATACTCCGTCCTCCGCGAGAACCGGTCTCCTCCACCACGGTCGCCGTTTTCGGGCCGTGCCGCACCTGTTCAGCACTCGGGACGCGTCCCGGTCTGCGGTACTTGACTTCACCTTTGACGCTGACGCGCGAAGGTTCACCGACGGCTGTGTGCGGCGGGGTCTCGCTCGGTGACGTGCCGGGCGACCGCGTCGACGCGGGGGCCGGGGGTACCACTCCAGGGACCCTACGGAGGCGTAGCCACCGTGCATGAACCGCACCGTGGTCATGATCGCGGCGGTCGGCGCGATGACGCGGGCCAGGCCCATGGCGGCTGTCCCGGCCGGGCTCTTGCCGCCGTGTCGTTCCCGGTTGAGCCGGCCCTGAAGGTCTGGCGGATCGATGTGTCCATGATCCAAAGAATCGCCCGGCAAGGAGACTCGCATGACACCTTCCGGTCCCCCTCGGCCATAGTCGCCGTACTCGCCGCCACCAGCCTGCCGGCGGCGCTGCTGCAGACGTTGGTCATTCCCCTCGTTCCCAGTCTTCCCGCAGTTCTCAACGCCTCACCCGCCGACGCATCGTGGGTCGTCACCATCACACTTCTTCTGACCGGCTCGATCGTGACGCCGGTCAGCGGGCGCGTCTCGGTGACCTCTTCGGCAGACGGCGCGTCTTGCTGCTGACACTTGCCGTAATGATCACCGGCGCGGTCATCTCCGCCGGGTCATCAGGTCGTGCCAGCAAGGTGCCCCGGCGGCCCATCCCCGCGGTGTCGTACCTGCGCCATGTCATAAGAGCGACAGCACCTGCCTATTGAGCAAGGTCGAAGGTGGCCCGGATGATCAATGCTCTTCCACTCTTCGCAGCGCTTGAGGAGTCTCCTTGTCCATGGTTCCCATCCCCCGACCCGGGCCGGTCGCGCTCGGCGTGGTCGCCGCCCTGGCACTCGGGGTCATACCAGCCACCGCCGCGGTATCCGCGGCCCCGGCCGGTCCGGTGCCACCCGCCGGGGCCGTACACCAGTCACCCGGCAAAGGCAGCACACACACCGTCACCCTGATCACCGGTGACAAGGTGACGATCGGCACTGCCGCCGACGGCACGGTCATCCGGTCCTTCGAAGGCGCGAACGGAGCCACCACGGGTTTCCACCGCAGTGTCATCGACGGCGCGACCTACGTCTATCCCGACTCGGTCATGCCGTACGTCAGCACGGGGAAGCTGGACAAGCGGCTGTTCAACGTGACGCAGCTGATCGCCGACGGGTACGACGACGCGCACGCCGACCGGCTGCCGCTCATCGTGAGCTACAACGACGCCGCGGCCAAGTCCCGGACCCAGCCCAAAATGGCCGGCTCGACGGTCGTTCGCCGGCTGGGCAGCATGCAGGGCGCGGCCCTCGCGCAGAACCGCGAGCAGGCCCCGGCGTTCTGGTCCGCGCTCACCGGCGGTTCGGGCTCGGCATCCGCCCGTTCGGCGAAGCCGGCTTTCGCGGCCGGTATCGCCAAGGTGTGGCTCGACGGCAAGGTCAAGGCCGACCTGTCCGACTCGACCGCGCAGATCGGCGCGCAGCAGGTCTGGGCGGAGGGCAACACCGGCAAGGACGTCAAGGTCGCGGTCCTCGACACCGGTGTGGACCCCGAACACCCCGACCTGGCCGAGCAGATCGACGACAGCGCCAGCTTCATCCCGTACGAGCCGGAAATCGCCGACTACCACGGTCACGGCACCCACGTCGCCTCGACCGTCGCCGGCACCGGCAGCGCCTCCGACGGTCAGGAGCGCGGAGTCGCCCCAGGCGCCCGGCTGGAGATCGGCAAGGTGCTCGACCAGAACGGCTCCGGCCAGGAGTCCTGGATCATCGCGGGCATGGAATGGGCCGCCCGGGACCAGCAGGCCAAGATCGTCAGCATGAGCCTGGGCGGAGGCGGTGACGCCACCGACCCGATGAGCCAGGCGGTCGACCAGCTCAGCCGCGAGACCGGCGCGCTGTTCGTCATCGCGGCGGGCAACGGCGGCCCGCGCTCCATCAGCAGCCCCGGTGCCGCGGACTCCGCACTGACCGTCGGAGCCGTCGACTCCGCGGACCGGCTCGCCGAGTTCTCCAGCCAGGGCCCGCGTGACGGCGACTTCGGACTGAAGCCCGAGATCACCGCACCCGGGGTCGACATCCTCGCGGCCCGCTCCCACTACCGTCGGGGCGCGGGCTACTACACGACGATGAGCGGTACGTCGATGGCGACACCGCACGTCGCCGGCGCCGCCGCGCTGCTGGCCGCCGTCCACCCCGACTGGACCGGCGCGCAGCTGAAGGAGGCCCTGGTCAGCAGCGCCAAGGCCACCCCGTCGTACACCCCGTACCAGGCGGGCGGCGGGCGGCTCGACGCCGTGGCGGCGGTGAACACCTCGGTGTTCGCGACCACCAGTGCCTTCTCCGGTTTCTACGCGTGGCCGCACGAGCAGGGTGAGACCGACGTCCAGAAGGTGACGTACACCAACACCGGTGACGCCCCGGTCAGCCTCGACCTGGCGATCGACGCGGCCGCCCCCGCGGGGCTGTTCACCCTGTCGGAGGACCGGGTCACCATTCCCGCGCACGGCACCACCACCGTCCTGCTGACGGCGGATCTGGACCGGATGTCGCTCGACCAGCAGATCAGCGGCATGATCACTGGTAAGGACAGCACCGGAAAGGTCCGGGCCAGGACCCTGATCGGCGCCGCGAAGGAGGGGCAGCGGCAGACCCTGACCGTCGTCGCGAAGGACCGGGCGGGCAAGCCGCTGTCCGGCAGGGTCGTCCTCACCGCTCACCGCCTGTTCACAGTGCTGGATCTCGACGCGTCCGGCACCGGCACCGCACGGATGCCCGTCGGCAGCTACAGCGGATGGCTCACCGCCGATGTGCGGGGGGCCAACGGGCCGCACTCGCTGGGCATGGCGATGCTCGCCTTCAACGACGTCAAGCTGGACCAGGACCGTACTGTCACCCTGGACGGCCGGAAGGCCCGTCAGATCCTCGCCCACGCGCCGAGGCAGACCACCGCGGTCGCTCCGCGACTGGACATCCACCGGTCGTTCACCGACAGCCTGGTCGAGTCTTCCATGATGCCCAACGAGACCTACGACAGCATCTGGGCGCTGCCGACCGGTGAGAAGGTCACCGACGGCAAGTTCGAATTCGGCGCCCGCTTCCGCCTCGAGCAGCCGGCGCTGACCGTGGGCACGAAGGCGGAAACCTTCGACGACCCGCTGGTCAAGCGTGCGGCCAAGCCGCTGCCGGCCGGCACCCGGACCCTGACGGCGGTCTTCGCCGACGAGGGTGCGGCCGAGACGCTTGCCCGCAAGGGCGTGCGCGGCAAGGCCGTGGTGGTGCGGCGCAGCGACTCCGTCACGATCAAGGAGCAGGCGGAGGCCGCCGCCGCGGCGGGCGCGCAGTTGCTCCTGGTCGCCCACGACCGCGTCGGCCGGCTGCGGCCCTGGGACGAGAACCCGTGGAGCCCGGAGAGCCCGGCCCCGCTGACGGTCGCCACACTCAACGCCGATCAGGGCGACGATCTGATCGACGCGCTCCAGCGCGGATCCGTCGAGTTGAAGGTCACCTCGCATCCCACCACCGACTACCTCTATGACGTCGTGCACCACTGGACCGGCGCCGTCCCGACGAACCCGACCTGGCGGGTGGAGCCGCGCGACCTGGGCCGGGTGGACGTCTCGTTCCGCAACCACCGGCCCGGCAAGGCGAACGAGTTCCGCTACGACGTGTGGCAGGGCTGGACCGCCGGAAACCAGGTCACCGCTCCCGCCCAGGGCGAGCGGACCGACTGGGTCACCTCCGAGGCCGCTTGGTACGAAAGCGCCTTCATTCCCACGGAGACCGGGCAGGAGTCGATCGCAAAGCTGCGATACCCGGCCGGTGAGACCAGCAAGGTCAACTGGTTCGGACCGATCCAGCGACCCCGAATGGGCCCGGTCAGTTCCCAACCGGTGCGCTACCTCGACACTGTGTACATCCCCGCCCCCGGCTGGGGCGACTCCGGCGCCGGCCATGTCGGTGGGACCCGCGGCAACTACGACGTCAAGAACTGGATGTCGCTCTACCAGGGTGACCGCCAACTCGACTGGGGCAACGCCGAGTTCCTGCCGGTTCCGAGGCTCGCCGCGGAGCGGCTGCCCTACCGGCTGGTGGTCGACAACGACCGGGGCGCCTGGACCCACCCGTACTCGACGCACACGCTGACCGAGTGGAACTTCACCTCCGCGGCCACCGGGGTCGAGTCGGTGGAGTCCCTGCCGCTGATCCAGCTCGACTACGGCGTGGACACCGACAAGGCGGGCCGGGCGGACCGGCGTGCCAAGCTCACGGTGACCGCATCGCACCTGCCCGGCACAACCGCCGCCATCGGGAAGCTCTCCGTCGAGATCTCGTACGACGACGGGGCGACCTGGCAGCGGGCCGACCTGGACCGTGCCGGTGACGGATGGCGGACGAGCCTCAAGGCCCCGAAGACGGCCGGCTTCGTCACCCTGCGGGTCACCGCCCGGGACAGCGCCGACAACAGCGTCTCGCAGACGATCACCCGGGCCTTCGGCCTGCGCTGACGTCATCTGACACAGCACGCGCATGGGCGGGGTCGCAGCCGGCGGCCCCGCCCGGCGCCGTTCGCCGGCCCGGGCCCGCTGGTACCGGCCGCACGCATCGTGGGCCTGGCCGACGCGCTCGCGTCCCCGGTCCGAACCGGCGGATCCCGTCATCCGGATGAGAGGGACCCGCTGGAACCCACCGCAACCCGCAACCGTCCACGCTCCTGCCGGCGGCCGACCACCATCGCCGCCTGCCGGCCACCCCAGAAGCCGCCCGGCCGGGCACGCCCGGCGGGCCGACGCCATCCCCTCCGCAGGACTCCGTGAGACGGCCTGGACCCGACCTCGGGGCCCAGCGGATGCTGCCGCCGGGCCCCGAGCCCCGCCTCGGGCGAGCAGATCCAGCAGCCGGCCGGCCGGCCGTTCCGCGGCACCGACAGGGTTCCTGGGATGCTCGGGATCATCGCTCGCCGGCAGAAACCGGCAGACCGGGGCGAGCAGCCGACGGCACTCGCGCCGGCGCGCTGTCTCCGTGAGGGAACGACCGAACCGGCCCAGGAGCGCTGTGACGTCAAGCGGATGCTCGACCCAGCTCCCCATGTACTCGGTGATCTCCCCCAGTTCAACAGCATGATCACTGCCGACGGAGCCCTCGGATTCGACGGCTTGGATCCAGGAGCCGTTCCGGAGACTGCCGGCGAGATTGCCGTCTCCGGGGCCGAAGGCCGGTGGAACCGCGCTGCCCTGACGTCACGGCCCTGTCCGGGACATCACTTCCGAGGCTTCAGCTGCGCGTTGGGCAGTTCGGGAGCCGGGAGCACGGTGGCCCACTCCTCGGGGAAGCGTCCGTACGGCCCTGCCTCGGAGTGATCACCGGTCATCTGCTGCTGCCACTGCGACCGGAACGTGACGATCTCGTCGTGACTGCGGCCGACGAAGTTCCACCACATGACGATGCGCTCGTTGAGCGGCTCCCCTCCGAGCAGCACTGCACGGACCGGCCGGTCACCCGTCTCGATCGTCAGGGAGTCCGCTCCGGTGGGCAGGTACAGCAGTTGTGCGTCGGTGGCGGCGACCCCGCCGGAGGTGATGTCGCCCGAGTCGACCAGGATCCCGTGCTCAAAGGACGGGTCCACCTCGAGCCGCACCACCGCTTTCGGGGCGATCTCCAGCTCCGCTCCGAGGAGAGGCGTGCTCGTGCGGACGGGTGAGGCCGAGCCGGCCAGGGAGCCGAGGAAGACGCGCATGCGGGCTTCCCCGACGGTGACGGGCTCGGGCGCGTAGGACTCGAAGCGGGGTTCGGCGTAACGGTCGTGCTCCGGGAGGGCGATCCACAACTGCACACCGTGCAGGGTCGTGGTGTCCGAGGTGGTGTGTTCGGCGTGGGCGATGCCCCTGCCTGCGGTCATGAGATTCATCTCGCCGGCCCGGATCAGTGCGTGCGACCCGATGGTGTCCTGGTGTTCGAGGGTGCCGGTGAACAGCCAGGAAACCGTCTGGAGACCGGTGTGCGGGTGACCGGGCAGGTCCATGGCCCTGGCGGCGTCGGTCGTGGTGGGGCCGTAGTGGTCGGCGAAGCACCACGCTCCGATCAGCGATCGGTGTCGCTGCGGCAGCGTCCGTCGGACGGGATGGGCGCGTGGGCCCCCGAGCGGGACCATCCGTGGGTGCAGGACCTCCGCCACTGCCGGTGAAAGCGTGCCGGCGTCCTTGGCCGCAGGGGCTGCCAGGGTGAACTCGGCGTCGCTCACGAGGCCATCAGCTCGCGCACACGGGGAGCCACCTTCGTACCGAAGAGCTCGATGTTGGTCATGAGCGCCTCATGCGGAAGACCGTTCATCCCGTACTTGAGGTCGAAACGGTTGGCGCCGAGTTCCCGGAGGGTGGTGACGATCTTCTGTGCCACCGTTTCAGGCGAGCCGACGAACAGTGCCCCTCCAGCGCCGACGTCGTGCATGAACTGCTCGAAGGTCGGGGCGCGGAATCCCCGCTGTTGAGCCACTTTACGAATGGCCTTCTCGTAGTAGGGCCAGAATTCGTCCACAGCCTGCTCGTCGGTCGCGGCCACATGCCCCGGACTGTGCACGCCGACAGGCTGGTCCGGCTGACCGAACTTCTCCAGCGCCTGCCGGAAGAGCTGTCCGAAGGGAGCGAACCGTGCCGTCGGACCACCGATGATCGCGAGCATCAGCGGGAATCCGTAGCGTGCGGCGCGGACGACGGACTCCGGATTGCCGCCTACGCCGATCCAGGTCGGGATCGCTCCGGACTCGCTGTAGGGGTAGACGGGCTGGTCCTCGAGGGCCGGCCGGGTGCTGCCCGACCAGGAGACGGGCTTCTCCTTGCGCAGTTCGGCAAAGAGGTTGACCTTTTCCTCGAAGAGAATGTCGTAATCGCCCAGGTCATAGCCGAACAGCGGGAAGGACTCCGTGCTCGAGCCTCTGCCGAGAATCAACTCGGCACGGCCGTTCGACACGGCGTCGAGCGTTGCGTAGCGCTGGTAAACGCGAACGGGATCGTCCGAGCTGATGACGGTGACGCCGGATCCGAGCCGTATGCGCGAGGTGCGCGACGCGATCGCCGCGAGGACCACGTCCGCCGCGGAGAGAGGCATCCAGTCGGTGTGGTGCTCCCCGATGGCGAAGTGGTCGAGCCCGACCTTGTCGGCGAGCACACCTTCGGCCACCAGATTGCGGATTGTTTCACCGTGCGACAGTGGCTGGCCCTGGGCATCGTTGGTCACGTCGCCGAACGTGTCCAGACCGAGCGTGATCGGGTGCCCACCCGCAGGGGACGGAGCTCGGTTGGTCATTGACAGGCTTCTCATTTCCGGTAACGGGCGGCGGGTATGCGCGGGCCGTGCCCCGCACCGGCGTCATGCGCTGGTGCGGGGCTTGGGCGGGTCGTCTCGTGATTCCTCGCGTCAGTGGGCGCGCAGCGGTGCGAGGGCCTTGCTCCAGGCGACGACCTGGTCCAGCGTGCTCGTGAGGGCGTCGGCCTGGGCGTCGACGGGCTTGAAGACGCTGAAGTTCTCGAAGTCGGTGAACAGGGAGAGTGCCACCTGGGAACGGACGTCCGCCATCTGCAGCTCACCGGCGATCAGGCGCAGGTGCTCCACGGCACGGGTGCCGCCGGTGGAGCCGTAGCTGACGAACCCGACGGCCTTGTTGTTCCACTCGGCGCAGAGGAAGTCGATGGCGTTCTTCAGCGCGCCGGGCACCGAGTGGTTGTACTCGGGCGTCACGATCACGAAGCCGTCGAAGGAGGCGATCTTTGCGGCCCACTCGTGAGTGTGCGGCTGGCTGTACTGACCCATCGCCGCCGGGGCGGGCTCGTCCAGGAGCGGCAGCTTGTAGTCCAGCAGGTCGACGAGCTCGTACTCCGCGTCGGTGCGCTGAGCAGCCACCTCGTGCACCCAGCGGGCGACGGCCTCTCCGTTACGTCCGGGGCGCGTGCTTCCGAGGATGATGCCTATCTTCGTCATGCTTTACACCTTTGCGAGGTATGTAGTTGCAGAGCTTGCGAAATCAGGTAAATGCGCAGACATGTGCTTGTCGCATCAAGTAGATTCGGTATCCGCTTGACTTGTCAAGCAGATGGAGTGTGAGGCATGTCCTCCGAGCAGCCCCTGCGACCCCTGGACCAGGCCGAAGAAGTGCTCGTGCGGGCGCTGGGCCAGGTCACGATGGCGCTGACGCACGCGGTCGACGCGGAGACGGCCCGCGACGGCAGGCCCCGTCTGCCCGAGTACACCCCCTCGTGCTCCTGCCTGAGGCCGCCAAGACCGCTATGCGGATGAGCGAACTCGCCGACACCTGCAACCTCACCCACCCTCAGTCGGCAATACGGCAGCCGATGTCGCCGCGGGCCCCGGCCCCTGGCATGCGGATACTGGCGGTGGTCTCAGCCCGGTCGAGCATGGAGGAGCCACGCAAGGCCGGCGCGCCACCGTAGTGGAAGCCGTTCCTCGAAAACCGCAGCCTCTGCTTCACACCCTCGGCCGCCACCGACCGATCGAGCTCGGCCCGGGGGCGAGCGGATCGAGCAGGCTCATGCGGCACCGCCCTGGTGGAAACGGCCCTGTTATCTGCGCCAACGCCACCATCGCCGCCCTTCGTGGGATTGGGCCCTGGAGAGGTGGTTCAGCGCCATGGCCTCGCGGTGGCGGTCGCCGAGCTCGCGGTAGACAGCGGCAGCCTGGGTGTGCGCGTCGATGGCCTCATCGAACCGTCGCCCCTCCTGCAGGGCGAGCCCGAGGTTGTTCAACGACAAGGCTTCGCGGTGGCGGTCGCCGAGCTCGCGGTAGACCGCGCCAGCCTGGGTGTGCGCGTCGATGGCCTCGCCGAACCGCCGCACCTCACGCAGGGCGAGACCAAGGTTGTTCAACGCCCCAGCCTCGCCATAGCGGTCGCCGAGCTCACGGTAGACAGCGGCAGCCTGAGTGTGCGCGTCCATGGCCTCATCCAACTGCCCTACCTCCTGCAGGGCGAGACCAAGGTTGTTCAACGCCGCGGCCTCACCCTGGCGGTCACCGAACTCTCGGCAGACAGCAGCAGCCTGGGCATGCGCATCGATGGCCTCGCCGAACCGCCGCACCTCCTGCAAGGCGCTGCCGAGGTTGTCCATCGCCCCAGCCTCACCGTGACGGTCACCCAGCTCGCGGCAGACTGCAGCAGCCCGAGTGTGCGCGTCGATGGACTCGCCGAACCTCCGCACCTCACGCAGGGCGAGCCCGAGGTTGTCCATCGCCACGGCCTCACCGTGACGGTCACCGAACTCGCGGTAGACAACGGCAGCCTGAGCATGCGCATCGATGGCGTCATCGAACCGCCGCACCTCACGCAGGGCGAGCCCGAGGTTGTTCAACGCCCCAGCCTCGCCGTGGCGGTCACCCGGTTCACCGTAGACAGCAGCAGCCTGGGTGTGCGCGTCGATGGCCTCATCGAACCGGCGTACCTGCCTCAGGGCGCTGCCGAGGTTGTTCAACGCCCCAGCCTCACCGTCGCGGTCACCGAGCTCACCGTAGACAGCAGCAGCCCGAGTGTGCGCGTCGATGGACTCGCCAAACCTCCGCACCTCACGCAGGGCGAGCCCGAGGTGGTTCAACGCCCCAGCCTCGCCGTCGCGGTCACCGAGTTCGCGGCAGACGGCCAGAGCGGTGGTGGTGATGGTGATCCAGTCGTCGAAGTAGCGGCGGTGGTCGAGGTACCGGGCGAGGGCGAAGGCGAGAGCGGCGCTGGTGTCCGGGTCACCGAGGGGTGGAGGTGCGGTGGCGGTGGCGACCAGGTTGAGGCGTTCGTCGTCCAGCCAGGCCAGAGCGTGGTGGCGGTCGGTGAAACGGGGGGAGCGGGTGCCGGGCAGGGTTTCCAGGTGGACGTCGGCTGCCTCGGTGGTGGTGCGGTAGTGGTCGTGCAGGCGCGCCTGGGCGGCAACACGCTGGTCGCCGTCGGCATGGGTATGTCCGCGCTGCTCGGCATACAGGCGCACCAGGTCGTGCAGGCGCCAGCGTCCCCAGGTGTGTCCGGGTTCGATCAAGTGGCCGCGGGCGAGGCCCTCCAGGAGCTCCTCGGCCTGGGGTTGGTCGGTGCCCGCCAGGTGTGCGGCGGATTCGGTGGACAGGTCCGGGCCGGCGTGGAGTGGCAGCAGCCGGAACAGCCGGGCGTGGTCGTGGTTGAGGCGCTGGTAGGACAGGTCGAAGGCGGCGCGCACGGCACGGTCCTCGCGGCGAAACCGATCCAGCCTGGTGTGCTCCGCCTCCAGGGCCTCTACCAGGGATGACAGGGGGCGGGTGGGAGCGTCGGCGAGCATGGCGGCGGCGATGCGCAGGGCCAGGGGCAGGCCCGCGCACAGCCGGGCGATCGCTGCGGCCTGTTCGGGTGCGTCGGCCACGCGGGCGTCGGCGGGGCCGCGGGCCTGCAGGAGGGCCTGGCGGAGCAGCTCGACCGAGGCACGCTCGGTGAGGACGGCAAGGTCGTGCAGGCGGACGTCGAGGTCCAGGGTGTGGCGGGAGGTGACCAGAGCCGCGGTGGTGCCATCGGTGGGCAGCAACGGGCGGGCATGCTCCGCGGTGGAGACGTTGTCGATGACGACCAGGATCCGGCGGCCCTGCTCGGCGAACCCGGCCAGCACGCTGCGGTACAACCGGGAGCGGCCCTGCAGATCGGCGGGGATGTGTTCGCCGGGCATGCCCAACGCGCGAAGCAGCCCGTCCAGGGCACGTTCGGGGGACAGTTGGCGTTCCGGGTCGTAGCCGAACATGTCGACGAACAGCACCCCGCCAGGGAACCAGCCGGGCTGCTTGAGCGCCCGGGCGGCGGTCTGCACGACCAGTTCGGTCTTGCCGACCCCGGCCAGACCCGCCACCGCCGCCACCAGCACCGCCTCCTGCGGCCCCGCGCCGGGTGCCAGCACCTCAAGCAGTTCCTCGACCTGTTCGTCGCGGCCGGTGAAGGTGGCCGCGGCGGTGGGCAGGCCGGACAGTGCCGGGGTGATCTGCGGGGGCAACTGCACGGTGATGTCCCGACCCTGGATCACCGCATGGAAGAAGACACCGCCGCTGATCTGGTTCGACACGCGCGGGCCTGCCCGACCCACGCCGCGGGGGTCCGCGTCGGCCATGCCGCTCAGCCCTGCGCGGCGGGCGTACCGGGGCCGGGGACGGCCGGCGGCAGGAGCGGTGTCGTGAAGGAGATCCCTGAGAAGCCCCGGCCCCGCAGCGCCGACCTGTTGAAGGTCCGACCGCTGATGGTGCGGTGCGCCTCACCGTCGCCGGTGCGCAGCAGCCTCGCCTGCTCGTGCCACGGCTGACGGCCGACACGGCGGTCCGCGTCCACCGCCGCCCGCGCCGGCGCGGTACTCAGCGCCTGCGCGCGCACCGGATCGGCCGGCGCCCGCTCCAGCTCTGCCGGCTCCACCTCCTCCGAACCCACCGTGGGAACGTCCTCGGTCTCCTGGCCACCACGGAGCGGAGGCCGCAACAGGAGACTCAAACCCGCCCACGCCTGTCGACCGGTCTCACCACCAGCGCCACCCGCCAACGCCGCCGGCAGCCCCACCGATACCGGATCCACCCCGCACCACCCTCCCCACCTACACGCCGACCGGAGTTCACACGCTACGAGAATCCACTCCTCCGCCACACACCGAACGCGAACTGCCGTCCAACACCGCAGGCCACACAGTGCGTGTCCGGCACGTCCGGCGCCGCATGAACCAGCCGTCGTATCCGCGACAACGGCGCGGGGCCGCGGCGCACCGTCTGACGTGCGTGTTCCTCCGCACCGAAGTCCACTTCACGGAGACCGCGGACGCCATCGGGCCGCTCGGCGCCACGTCGATGAGCGAGAGCCCCTTCAACCCGTCGCCCCGGCTTTCGCCAACGCGCTGCGCGACGCCACCGGCACCCGCTTCACCGAACGACCCGTCACCCGGAACCGGATCTGGCTCGCCCTCGACCGCCACGCCCGGGCCTCAGCCGCCGAGAGCCCGGCCCTTGGCGCTTGAACCCGGCCGAGCCCGTTTCCTGCTGTCCGTCAGTGGCGGCGACGGCCACCACAGCGTGTCGTGGGCGGAGATGGACTCCGACTTCGGCAACACGCCCGTACTGCCGGCGGCCCGCCTGGACAACGACGACCTCGACGCGGCGGGCACCCAGCTCGTGGTGCCCTCCGACCGCTGCGGCGCACGCTACATCAGCGCTCACGGCTTCATCAGCCGTCCGATCCGGAGGTACGGGTTCTCGCCTGTACGCCGCAGCGGCATCACCGCTCCGATCAATGGGAACTTTCTCCCATACGACTGGCATCTGCGATGGATAATCGTATCTAGAGTTGCAGATGCCAGATCGATGGCTCTAGCGTGTCGCGCATGCAGTCCTACACCATCGGACAGGCGGCACGTCTGCTCGGCGTCAGTCCCGATACTGCGCGCCGCTGGGCGGACGCCGGCCGGGTCGCAACCCATCGCGACGACAGCGGGCGCCGCCTCATCGACGGCCGTGATCTGGCGGCCTTCTCCATCGAGGTCGCCCAGAGCGGCGGCGGCGAGGAGGACGCCTCCTACACCTCGGCCCGCAACGCCTTTCCCGGCATCGTCACCGCGGTCAAGCTCGGCGATGTCGCGGCACAGGTCGAGATCCAGGCCGGTCCGCACCGGCTCGTATCACTGCTGACCCGGGAGGCCGTGGAGGAACTTGGTCTGGAGGTCGGCATGCAGGCCACCGCCCGCGTGAAGTCGACCAGCGTGCACATCGACCGCACCTGACCCTCGCTCCGACAAGCGGCGTCGCCCGTCACCGGCGCGGCTCATCACCACCCGCAACGGACGGCACCAGCCGGCCACGTCCCCCATGGAGTCCCACCCTGATGTCCCGCACGCTCACCAGACGCCGCGCCGCCGCTGCCGTACTGACCGCCGCCCTCCTCGTCCCGCTTACCGCCTGCGGCAACGGCGACTCCAAGAAGGAGGGTGGCAACGCGAAGGCCACCGAGTCCGCCAAAGGGGCCCCCAAGGCCCACTTGACGGTGCTGGCAGCGGCTTCACTGACCGACGTCTTCAAGACCGCCGGCGCGGCGTACGAGAAGAAGAACCCTGGCACGAAGATCACCTTCTCCTTCGCCGGGTCGCAGGAGCTGGTCGCCCAGGTGAAGCAGGGTGCCCCGGCCGACGCGCTGGTCACCGCCGACGCCAAGAGCATGGACAGCGTGAAGGCGGACACCGGCACCCCGGCCGTCATCGCCAAGAACCGCCTCGTCATCGCCACCGTCGAGGGCAACCCGCACAAGGTCGACGAGCTGAAGGACCTCGCGGACACGAAGCTGAAGGTCGTCCTCGCCGCGCCCGAGGTGCCGGCCGGCAAGTACAGCAAGAAGGTCCTCGACGCCCAGAAGATCACGGTGAAGCCGGTCTCCCAGGAGCCGAACGTCCGCGCCGTGCTGAGCAAGGTCGAGCTCGGCGAGGCCGACGCCGGACTCGTCTACAAGACGGACGCGGAGACCGCCACGGACAAGGTCGACGCGGTCGAGATCCCCGACGCGCAGAACGCCGTCGCCGAGTACCCGGCCGCCGCGCTGAAGCAGTCGAAGAACGCCGAGGCCGCCGCCGCCTTCGTCGCATGGCTGTCCTCGCCCGAGGCACAGAAGATCCTCCAGGATGCGGGCTTCCAGCAGCCGTAGTTCCGGCGACTGCCGTGAGGGGGCTGCCCGTTCCGGGGAACGGGCAGCCCCCTTCCCTCATCCATCACCCCGAGTCCCAGGGATCTCCGATGAAACGAATGCGCAGTCGCACACCCGGCCCCCGCACCCCGGTCACCCTGGCGATCCCCGCCCTGCTGGCCGTCGCGTTCCTGCTGCTGCCCCTGATCGGGATCCTCGTACGGACTCAGTGGGGCGAACTCGCGGACCATCTCTCGACGCCGGGGACCATCGAGGCGCTACGGCTCTCGCTGCTGGTCTCGTTCTGGGCGCTCGGCCTGTCGCTGGTCCTGGGCGTACCGCTGGCGTGGCTGCTGGCCCGCGTCCCGTTCCCCGGCAAGGCATTCGTACGCTCCCTGGTCCTGCTGCCGATGGTGCTGCCACCGACCGTCGGCGGTGTGGCACTGCTGCTCGCCTTCGGCCGCCGCGGCGTGCTCGGCCCCTGGCTGGAGAACACGTTCGGCATCACCCTGCCGTTCCACACCTCGGGCGCCGTCCTCGCCGCGACCTTCGTCGCCATGCCGTTCCTCGTCATCAGCCTCGAAGGCGCGCTGGGAGGACTGCGACCCGGCTACGAGGAGACCGCCGCGTCCCTCGGGGCCTCGCCGGTACGGGTGTTCTTCACCGTCACCATGCCCATGGTCGCCCCGGGCCTCATCGCGGGGGCGGCCCTCACCTGGGCTCGTGCGCTGGGAGAATTCGGCGCGACCATCACCTTCGCCGGCAACCTCCCCGGCACCACCCAGACGCTGCCGCTGCAGGTGTACCTGCTGCTCCAGGACGAGCCGGAGGCAGCGACGTCGGTCTCTCTGCTGCTGCTCGCCATCGCGATGCTCGTGCTCATCGCGCTGCGCGGCCGCTGGGCCGGTACGCCCGCCGTCCGCTCGCACGAACCCAGGCCCGCGGTGGACGAAGCCGACCCGGACACGGCCCCGGTCCCCTCCCCCGTACGAACCAACACTGAGCTCACAGCTCCGCAGGAGCTCTGGTCCCTGCACGCCGACGTCACCGGCTTCAATCGACTCACCCTGGACGCCGAACCGGGCACCACCATCGCCGTCGTCGGTCCCAACGGCGCCGGCAAGACCACCCTGCTGCGCGCGCTCCTCGGACTCACCCCACGCGCCGACGCCGGACTCCGGCTCGGCGACGACGATGTCACCGCACTCCCTCCGCACCGCAGGGGCGTGGCCTGGGTCCCGCAGGACGGTGCCCTCTTCCCGCACATGAGCGCGCTGGCCAACACCGCGTACGGACTGCGCACTCACGGCGCCCCGCGCGCCGAGGCCCGCCGAGAGGCGCAGGAGTGGCTCGACCGTCTCGGCGTCGGGCACCTCGCCGGCCGCAGGCCCGCGCAGCTCTCCGGCGGTCAGGCCCAGCGCGTCGCGCTCGCCCGCGCGCTGGCCGCCCGCCCCAGGCTCCTGCTGCTCGACGAACCGCTCGCCGCACTCGACCAGACCACCCGCGCCCACGTCCGCCACACCCTCCGGCGTCATCTCGACGGCTTCGGCGGCGTGTGCCTGATCGTCACACACGACCCCGTCGAAGCCGTGGCGCTCGCCGACCGGGTCCTCGTCCTGGACGGCGGGCGTGCCCTGCAGGACGCCTCGCCCGCCGAGGTCACGCGTCACCCGCGATCCCCCTGGGTGGCCCGAATGCTCGGACGCAACGCCTGGCCCGGCACCGCCACCGCCGAAGGCATCCAACTCGCCGGCGGCGGCACGCTCGTCGTCGCGGACCAGCTCCCGGTCGGCACCGACGCGCTCGCGATCATCGCGCCGGAAGCCGTCGCGGTACACCGCGACAAGCCCACCGGCAGCCCCCGCAACGTGTGGCCCGGCACGGTACGGGAGATCACCACCAGTGGAAGCCGGCTACGCGTCCTGATCAGCTCCGAGCAGGCCCCGGACCTCGTCGCGGAGATCACCCCGCAGGCTGTCGCCGAACTCGGCCTCGCCGACGGAACTCCCGTCTGGACCAGCCTCAAAGCGACCGAGGCGACCCTGGTGGCCCTTTGAGCCGATCCCCGTCGCGCGCCACCCGGGCGGACGACGACCATCGAGGCTTCGAAGGGCAGGGGAGCGCACCGTGCTGGCGTCACAAGACGGTGTCGTGCAACCGCTGCAGCGGAGTGGGCGGCAGCGTGCGGGAGGTACCGCGTGCGTAGTACCGCTCGACGTAGAACTGTCCCGCGCTCAGCACGGTGGTCACGGCTTCGGCAACAAGCCACCCTCGGACGCACAGCTCGCCAAGGAGCTGGACACGAAGCCGAGAGGGTGCTGCCACACGCGTGATCGAGCCTCACGGTGCCCCGGCTCGCCGGGTGAGAAGCTGTGAACGGATGTCTTACTGAGGGGAAACCGCTCCCTGAACCGGCTGCCCGTAGCGTCGTCGGGCATGACGGGGAACCTACCCACCGCATCCCGCCGGCCCGACCGTGCCGGCGCACTCGCCCGATTCCGACGCCCTGACGCCTCGAAGGCGCGTGCCTTCCCCGGTTGGGGCTCCATACGGGGCCGCGTGGCCATCGTGCTGGCCGTGCCGACCTGCCTGCTCCTCGCCGTGACGGGACTCGGTGTCGGCGACCGCGCGGCCGACTGGTCCGCGGCGCGGGAGACCGCCGGCCAAGTCGGCTTACTCCCGCCCGTGCAGGAGCTCGTCCGCGAGCTGCAGCGTGAACGCGGCCTGACCAACGGACTGTTGGGCGGCGCGAACGAGTACCGCGACGACGTGGCTGCGCAGCGCGAACGTACCGATGCCGCCCGGTCCGAGCTGAGGGCGGTGCTCTTGAGTGAGAGCGCCGATCAGGCACCCGGCACCGCGTCGGCCGTCACGGACGCCCTGCTTGCGCTCGCCGAGCTCGGCACGACCCGCGGCGATGTCGACGCCGGCAGCGCCGAGCGCGCCCCCACGCTGACCTTCTACACCGACGCCATCACCACACTGATCGACGCGGAGTCGGCTCCCGCGCAGTCAGCCACGGCGCACATCGGAGACCGCCGCATCGCCGACGGCGTACGGGCGCTCCAGGCCGTCTCCCGGGCCACCGAGGCCGTCGCCCTGGAGCGCGGCTCACTCAACGGCGTCTTCGCGGCAGGCCGCTTCCGGTCCGGCGAATACGTCGACTTCACGGAGGTACGCGCGACCCGGGTCGCCGCCCTCGGTCAGTTCGCCCAACTCGCCACGCCTGCCCAGCAGTCCGCGCTCGACTCCGCCTTCAGCACGGCCGCGGCCAAGCGCGCCGTCGCCTTCGAGGCGCAGGCCGAGCGCGGCGCCGACGGATCGGAACTCTCCGTCGTCCCGTCCCGCTGGTGGGCCGCCATGACGAAGCTCGTCGACGATCTGTACGACGTGCAAGGGAAGGTCGGCGACGAGATACGCGCCCGGGCGGACGAGACCGGCAGCGCGGCCACCAGCCAGCTCGGTGGCTTCCTCGCGCTGGGCGCGCTGATCCTCGCCGTGGCCATCGCACTCGCCATGTCCTCGGCGCGGTCCATCACGCGCCCGCTGGCCGCACTGGCCGACGAGGCCGACGAGATCGCCGGCGCCCGACTGCCCACCGCGGTCAGACGCATGCAGGAGGCCGACCCGGACGAACCCGTTCCCCCCGAGCCGCGGAACCCCCAGCTGCCGGGCAGCAACGCGCGCGAGATCAGCCGACTCGCCGCCGCCCTGCGCAACGTCGAGCACACGGCCGTCGGACTCGCAGCCGAACAGGCCGTACTGCGTCGCAACAGTACCGAGTCGCTGGCCAGCCTCGGCCGTCGCAACCAGGCGCTCCTTCGCCGCCAGCTCGTCCTGATCACCACCCTGGAGAGCCAGGAACTCGACCCGGACGCGCTCGCCGAGCTCTTCCAACTCGACCACCTCGCGACCCGTATGCGCCGCAACGCCGAGTCGCTCCTCCTCCTCGCAGGCGAGGAGTCATCGCCCCGCCGCTGGCCCGGCACGGTCACCATCACCGAAGTGGTCCAGTCGGCCGTCGCGGAGGTCGAGGAATACCAGCGGGTGGTCGCCGTGGACGTCGAGGAGTGCCGCATCCGCGGCCACGTCGTGGCCGAACTCTCCCACCTGCTGGCCGAACTCATCGAGAACGCACTGATGTTCAGCCCACCCAAGCAGCCTGTCGAGATCTACGGATGGCGGGACACCGGCGAGTACTGCCTGGCCGTCGTCGACCGCGGTGCCGGCATGTCGGCCGAGCAACTGACCCATGCCAATGCCCGCCTGTCGGGCAGCGAGTCATACCTGGTCGCACCCACCCGCTTCCTGGGCCACCTCGTGGTCGGCACGCTCGCAGCCCGCCTCGGCGCCCACGCCGAGCTGCGCCCCACCGAAGGCACGGGCGTCACCGCCTACGTCGCACTTCCCGCCACGCTCGTCCAGCACCCCGATCAACAACCCGCGGCGTCGGCCTCCGCAACCGGATGACGCAGGACGTTCCACATCCCTCCCCCACCAGCCGCACTGCAGCAGTAGCCGCTGCGTCAACCTCAGCAGGCCCTGCGGCAGTGCGAGGGTGAGGACGGCGGGGCCCTGCAGCGCACGTGCGGACCGGCACCGCGGGATGAATGCCGCTCTGCTCGCAGGCCCTCGGCGTTCGCCGGTGCGGTCGGCCGCCACAACCGCACCCGCACCCGGGTGCGCATCAAGCGGTTACGGGCCGCTTCTCAGCCTCCAAGGGTGAAGGTGCGCCAGTGGACGCCGTCGGCGGAGACCGCGTACGAGCCCTGGCCGGAGCTGCCGGTGCCGAGATAGCCGATCGGAGTGCGATACGGCGCTCCCGGCCGGCCGGTGCCGGCGGTCCTGCGGAAGCTGCGACCGCCGTCCGTGCTCCGGTAGACACCGCGCTCCCCGTGGATCGTCAGGCCCCCGTCCGTGGCGGCCACGGGGTCCCCGAGTATGGACAAAGGCTCCCGTCCGGGGCGGTACGTCCACACGCGCGTCCAACTGCGGCCGCTGTCCGTGCTCCGATAGAGCGCCCGCAGGCCGTTCTTGACCTCGTCCTCCTCCAGTAGCTGTCCGGGCTCGGCCGCGTAGAGGCAGTCATGCCCCTCGACGACCTGGAGCCCCCAGCCGGGTGTCGTCGCCTTCGGGCCGGGCAGCTTCTCGGCCCTCCAGGTGCGCCCCTGGTCGTACGAGACGGCGAGCGCCGACTTGCCGGTCCCGGCGTCCAGGCCCGAGGCCCATAGCGCGCCACCGCTCGACGTGCCCGCGGGGAGCACCACGCCGGCCAGCGGAGGCTGGGCGGCCAGCGCCTTGCGCCGGCCGCTGTCCGGCATCGTCACGACGAGCCGGCTACGGACGCAATCTCCGTCCTCCTTCTCCTTCAGGCAGTCCCAGGTGAGCTGGGCCGGCTCCGGCACGGCTCGCACCGTGCCGGAGACCCGTGTCGTGCCGCTCGTCCAGGTCCTGGCGCCGTCGTCGGTGAACCAGGTGAGGTCCGGGTCCCGGCCCGTCCCCGCGGTGATCAACGCCCTGCCCGGGCCCAGCGCGAAAATGTCGGCGACGAAGCCGTCTCCACCGCTCAGATCTGGCAGCGGAGACGTGCCCAACCGCCACTTTCCGTCCTCCAGGACCGCCACGTGCTGTCGGCACACGTGGTCGTCGTCAGTCCCCGCCTCGTCCTCGCCCGCGCACTCCCCCATCACGGCGAAACCGCTGTGCTCGTCGGCGAACGCCACGAACACGGCATGGCCCGGGAGTCGAGGCGCCGAGGGGATGCCGGGCGGAGGAGACGACGGCAGGGCAGCCGCATGGGACGACGGACTCGTCGCGGCCGGGCCGGCCGCATCGGTGTCGCACGCCGTCAGGCAGACGACGGCAGTGAAGGCGACGAGAGCTGACGAATTGTTCAGGCGCATGGGCTGGCTCCCCCTGTTGGCTGCGGCGGGCCCGCCCCTCGACCCCGCTCACCTCTCATACACCGCAGCCCCCCGCGAGGTTCCCACCCTGGACTCCGAACAGCGCCCCGCTCCGCACGAGTCGCCAGATCACGGCGATGGCTCCCCAGCCGCACGTGTCCGATCGGACGCGGTCACGCGTTAACCGCACCAGCACCACGCCGAAGCCACGGGCGTTCTCCAAGCTGCACAGCAGCAGCCGGGGCTTCGGATCTCCGGCGCCTCAACGAGGCCGGACGGACCATCAACCGCCTCAAGGACTGCCGCGCCGTCGCCACCCGATACGACTGTGAGGATGCAGTGGTGCCGCCTCGGGCGGCGGTCCGGCCCGCCTCCGCTGGGACAAACGCACCCGCGCCTACCTGGAACGACGCATCACCGAGGGCAAGACACGACGCGAAGCCATCCGATGCCTCAAACGCTACGTCGCCCGCGAGATCTACCAGGTCCTCATCACACCCAGGAAGAACCCGCCCGTGCCGGCACCCGCCAGTTGAAATCCATAGGGGCATCAAGAGGGCCTACGTCTTCCACGGCACCGTCACCGCCGGCCCCCGTCCGGTTATGGCTCACGCCATGATCCGCCGGAGAGGCCCTGGGGCCAGGGCGTGCGGATGGGCCACCGATCGCGTGAGTGCAATCAGGCCATGGTGGACGCCCGGCTCAGGGCATCTTCGCAAGGTTGCCGGCGATTGCGGCGAGCAGGGTATCGCCACAGGCGGCGGAGCTGTCCGCAGCCCAGCAGACGTAGCCGTCCGGACGGATGAGCAGGGCAGCAGCGCCCAGATCGTCGGTGCATGTGGCGCGGACGAGGTCGATTCGGGGCGGGAGTCGGAGGTCGGTCGGGACGGTTCCGGCCAGATCGAGCAGGACGGCGTGCCCCGAGCCGGACAGCGCCGACAGCCGGGTGGGGCCGGCTTCGGTGACCAGGTCGGCGTCCGGCATGCGCTGCCCGGTGAGCGGATGATCGCCGGACAGGGGGTAGCGCAGGGAGAGGCCGGAGATCAGTCCTGCGATGTGGCGGTTGGTGTCGGGCAGTCGCAGCAGGTCGATGAAGATGTCGCGCAGGGCGGCCACGTCCTCGCTCGGGTTCGGATCCGCCAGGACCCGCTGCGCCGAGGTGTGATGCAGGACCTGGGCTCCGACCGGATGCCGTTCGGCGTGGTAGGTGTCCAGGAGGCCGCTCGGCGCCCGGTCCTGGACGGCCGCGGCCAGTTTCCAACCGAGGTTGAACGCGTCCTGTATGCCGAGGTTGAGACCCTGGCCGCCCAGTGGCGGGTGGATGTGTGCGGCGTCGCCTCCGAACAGGACGCGGCCCGCGCGGTAGCGCTCCAGTTGTCGGGTGGCGTCGGTGAACCGGGAAGAGTTGTCCACGGCACCGAGGGTGGTCTCATGGCCGTACACGGCCTGTAGCGCGGTGGTGATCTCCTCGTGGGTGAGGGGGGTGTCGCTGGTGGTGTCCGCCTGGTCCGCGCGCCCGAAGGTGAACCGGTACCGGTCGCCGCCGAGAGGGGCCAACATGGCCCAGTAACCGCCCGCTTGACGTGTCAGGGTGCTCATATGCCCTGTCTGCTGCGGCACCAGCGACGATGCGGCGGACAGGCGGATGTCGGCCAGCACCGCCTGATGGGTTCCGGGCCTACCGGGAAACGGCAGCCCGAGTAGTTTCCGCACCGTACTGTGGCCGCCGTCGCACGCCGCCAGGTAGCGTGCCCGCGCCTGCAGACCGTCCGCCCTCACGACCACACCGTCGTTGTCCGACTCGACCCCTGAGACGGCAGTGCCGCGCAGAACCCGCGCGCCGGCGGCGATCGCCCGCTCTTCGAGTACTTCCTCGATCTCCCACTGAGGGATCGCGAGCGGGAAAGGGTGCCTGGTTTGCCAGTGTGTGCAGTCCAAGGGCACGGGCAAGGCCGCGAAGTGCCCGCCGACCGGATCACGCGGCGTGGCCCGGTGCAGCAACGGTTCCAGTAGCCCGCGCGATTCCAGCAGCTCAGCGGTACGGGGCTGAATCCCGCCGCCCTTCGCCTGCTCGATGCGCTGGGGCAGCTTCTCCAGTACCAGGGTCTCGACCCCGGCCAGAGCCAGTTCGTACGCCAGCATCAGTCCGGTCGGGCCGGCGCCCGCGACGAGGACCTCAGTCGTGCTCTCCGTCAACGCCTTCACTCCCTCTCATTCTCGCCTCGGAGCAAATGTATACCAGGTGCAGAAATATCCTCGGGAAAGCTACTTGCTACGGTGTATGTCGTGGACGGCAAGCCAGGGCTACGGGAACGGAAGAAGCTGCGGACCCACGCAGCGATCTCCGATGCGGCGATCACGCTGTTCCTCGAACACGGCTTCAACCAGGTCTCGGTGGCCCAGGTAGCCGAGGCGGCCGAAGTGTCCAAACGAACACTCTTCGCCTACTTTCCGACGAAGGAAGACCTCGTGGTGCACCGCCTCGCCGACCACGAGACCGAAATCGCACGCGTCGTGCGGGCCCGCCCGGCCCGCACCGCCCCGCTGACCGCGGTGCGCGAGCACTTCCTCAAGGGGCTGCGCGAGCGGGACCCGATCACCGGGCTCAACGACCATCCCCAGGTGCGCAGGGTCCATCGGATGATCCTCGACGCGCCCTCACTGGTGGCCCGGATGGAACGGTTCAAGGCCGACGCCGAACGAGCGCTCGCCCAGGCATTGCGGGAGACGGCGGGCACTCCGGAACTCACGGCGCGGTTGGCCGCCGTCCAGATCGTCGCGGTCCACTGGGCGCTGGCACAGGACAATGCCGAACGCCTGGCGTACGGGGAGCCGGCCGACGCGCGCTACGCGGGTGCGGTGACTGATGCGGAGCACGCGTTCGCGCTGCTGGAGAACGGATTGCGACACCTGACGCCGCAGCAGTGACTCCAGGCGCCCGAGCACCGAGCGTCCGCGTCGCCCGGCGCCCTTCAGCCGGCGGGCCAGCCACCGGCGTCTCGACTGTCACCACCACACAAACCCGGGCCCTCATCTCGCGCTGTGCACGGCCGATCGCCTCGGCGTCGCCCTCCCTGCCCGTGCTGCGGACCAGTTGGTACAGGAGCCGCCGGCAACCTCGAAGGGTCGCGCACTCGTAGTCCCCCTCCCCGTCCCCAGAAGCAGAAGACAGCCACGACCTCAGTGCTCAGGCTCTTGATCAGCTGTGTGTCGGGCCGAGCCTGTCCGGATGCGTCCGGACAGGTCCGGACGGACGCTGGGACTGTGGCCGGGAACCCACCCGTGATCGTTCATCCACCGGCGCCGAGCGGCGGCAGGCGGGTGACGATCCGCGGCAACCAGGTCGGCACTGCGTACAACCTGTTCGACGTGCTGGAATTCCTGCGCCGCGCGAATCTGCCGGAAACCGATACCGCAGTCGACGATCCGGAGCTGATCGAGTGGCGGGGCGGCGGCCCAGAGGCATGGGGCGAATCGCCGCCGTGACGATCAGGCGCCCTGGCCCTCGGTCAGCGATCACGCCGGGGAAACAAGCACCGGGTGCGTTTGTCGCCCGCGCCCTCACATAGCCATGCACGCCGTGCCGGAAATACGGGGGAGAGTGAACTGTGGCGATGGTCGGACTGTTTTGGATCGGCGAGGATTCGATGTACGTGGGGTTCCCCGCCGGTCGCGGACGGGCGCTGTGTCCGGCTCACTGCCGAAGGGCTGGAGGTGGTGGACCCCGACGGCTCACAAGCGTGGGCGTGGACGAGCCTGCGCTCTGCGACCGTCGAGGCTGCACCCGTGCGCGGCACGGTGGGCATTCGGCTGGGGACGGCCGTGGAAGCGTTGCTCGCGGCGGTGTCCGGCATGGGCGGTGAGCCGGCGCAGATGGACCTGCGCCTGGAGACGGTGGAGGGCGCAGAGGAGGTACCGGTGTACTCGGCGGCAGCCGCTGGTTACAGCACCGAGGAGATCGCCCTTTCCCAGTCCCTGCCGGCCCGTTTCGTGGCGGGCGCGGCCGACCCGCGGACCCTCGCAGCCTGGGGCCGCCAGCACAGCAACCACGGCACGCCAGAACCGCGCACGCGTAGGCACTCCTACGCGCATGGGCGCAAGGGTGAGCCGGTGGCTACGCCCTGTGCCGAGGGTGCACGCGGGAGGCATGGCCGTGCGCTGTTCTCTCCGGCTTGTTGGCCACGTAGCCTCCTGACCTGCACCTAGTAGGTCGTCATGACCTTCGCTGCTGCCGGGCTGAGCCCTGACTAAGCCCGGCGTTCTTCGTGAAGGAATCACCGGGCCGCCGGGTCTCCTGCGAAGGCCGCCCGTGCGGCGTTGCGGCCCGTGCTGGCCGGTGAGAAGGACCGCGCCGGGCTCAGCACCCGGGCCGAGGTCGTGGACGCCGACGGCACACTGGTGTGCGCGGGCCGCTTCGACTGGAGCGTACGGCGACGGGGGTGAAGCGTGGTACGAGCGGGCCGGGTCGGGGCTCAGCCGTCCGCGGACTTCTCGGAGGGACGCAGGTTCTCCTGGAGGTCGCCTGCGCCCGTGATGATCGCGGTGTAGAGCCCGGAGCAGTTCATGAACGCCTGGGTCGTGGCCGCGTCGATGGTGGTCTCGGGGACGGTGGCGCACAGCTTGCCGAAGTACTCGTCATAGTCCTTGTCGATGGCCATCGTGCCGTCCAGCGTCGCCTGGTACCGCTCCTTGTCCGGACGGGCCTCCACGTCCTCGCGCAGCTGCTCCGTGATCGCGTGCACGGCCGCCGCATGGGCCTCGCAGGCACTGCCCACGCCCGCCCTGCATGCGTCGGGCTTCGCGCTCATCGCATCGCTGATCCTGCCGTGCCACTTCTTCTCCAACTCCAGGGACTCGCTGCCCTGGTCGCCGGTGGAACCACCGCAGGCGGCGACCGCCGCCACCCCACACACCAGTAGCGGTGTCAGCAGCCTCAGTCCCCTACCAGCCCTCATTACACGCCCCCGGTCGTCCGTCTCCTGCCCGCCCTGGCCGGGCGGAGCGCCGAGATCGTAGCGCAACCACGGGGAGCCTGGAGGGACTTGATCAGGTCGGAGAGGAGCGTGCAGGTTCGCAGATTCCTGGAGGCCCAACGCGCAGAACTCCAAGTCAGGCCGAGAGGCTCGTAGGTCTTCGGGTGGGCGGCCGCTCGCAGTGACCTTGACTCAGCTTCTGGTCAGCGACCCAGGGCGGCTTCGCGGCTCGCCGTGGGGCAGGTAAATGGGCGACCGATCCCTCGTAGCCCTTGATCAAAACTGCGTCGTGGGGGCGGCAACGCAGGAGGCGAAGGTCAGCTGGTCAGCTACCTGCCGGTTTTACCCACGCCGGTTGGTATTTACGCGTCAGGCAGAACGGATGTCCGGCGGGGTCGGCAAAGACCCGCCACCTGTCGCCGCCCGGTTGGTCCTCCGGCTTGACCGCGCCCAGCTCCAGCAGCAAGGCCTCGGCCTCGTCGAGGTCATGGACTGCGAAGTCGAGGTGGGCTTGTTGTGGCGCGGCCGGGTCGGGCCAGTGGGGAGGCTGGTAGTTGTCAACGCGCTGGAAGCCGATGACGAACCCGTCCTCGCGAGTGAGGCCGGCGAAGTCACCATCGGATTCGGGGTGAGGCTCGAGCCCGGTCGCCTGCCGATAGAACGCGGCCAGCGCCTCGGGATCGGGGCAGTCGAGTGTTATCGCCGTCAGCTTCATCTGCGGGGGCATGGCAACTCCGTCACGGCCAACAGGCTCTCGGGCACAGGTCACGTCACACTGTACTGATCAGCTTCACACTTCGGACGTGGCTCCAGGCCAACGCCGAGCCGCAGCAGAGCGTCGATGTCATCGACAGCCTCGGCACCCACCCAAGGGGGCGAAGCAATGGCTGGAGCACTCGTCCGTGTTCAAACGGATCTTGCCCGGAGCAGGAACGACGCCAGGCTGACCGCGTGCTGCAGGCGCAGGTCGGAGTGGGTAGTCCGCTGAAACGACGCCGTAGGGCCGATGGTCGCGAACCGTCGGCCCTGCGGCTTCCCCGTGGGCCCTCTCCGGGCCGCCTGGCCGATGCCTTGCCGTCTCAGCGGCTGTCCACGGGCCACGGCCCGCCGAGTCCGCTCGTGACGGCTCGGCCAAGGCGCGGGTTCACGCCGCGTACAAGGCACTGGAGCTTTGTACTGCCCGAACGAAGCAACTGACGTCAAAACCGGGGCGGTTGAAGGGCGCCGGGAGGAGCCTGACGGGAGCCCGACCATTGGCCAGGTGGTGTCCGGCATGGAGGCGGCGCGAGCTGGAGCGGATCCGCGAAGCCGAACGCGATCCGGTGTGATCCTGGTGAGCTCGCGAGCGAGGGTGCGGGACTCGGTTGTCACACCCCGAGTCCCGCACCCGCTTCTTGTCTCGGGGCTGTATCAGGTCGATGCTTTCCTGGGCGATTGTGTAACCGACCCTCGCGAACTGGGCGGCCATCGGGACGTTGGTCTGGTCCGTCCCGGCCACGATACGGTCCATGACCTCGTCGGCGAGCTTGTGCGTGGCCTCGACGAGCAGGTCATAGGCGTGTCCGTGGCCTCGGTGCTCGGGCACCACGCCGACACGGCCGATGAGGGGGTCTCCGTGGCGACGGCCGGGACTCAGGCCGACGAGTTCCCCGGCGGGGTTGTGGGCCAGGCGCCACCACTCGCGCGGGCCCGGTTGTCCACGCCTACCACTGATCCGGTCCCGCACGTGCCTGGGCGCCCTTCTTCGGTGCGCCCGCGCAGGCTCGTCCCGTCAGGGGTTAGCTGGAGGTGTACCGGGGCTGGCAGGCGGTCGACCGGCCCGCCCGCCCCGCGGGATCAGGGAGGTACCGCGATGACCAGCACCGTCAAGGACATGCTCGCCACCTACCCGGCCGACCTCGGCGACATCGACCAGGCCAAACTCACCCGCTGTATCGAGCAGTGCATCGCCTGTGCCCAGGCGTGTACCGCGTGCGCGGACGCCTGCCTGTCCGAGGGCATGGTCGGCGATCTGACCAAGTGCATCCGCACCGACATGGACTGCGCCGACATCTGCACCGCCACCGCCGCCGTCCTCTCCCGGCACACCGGTTACGACGCCAACATCACCCGCGCGATCCTCCAGGCGTGCACCACGGCCTGCAAGGCGTGTGGCGACGAATGCGCCTCCCACGCGGACATGCACGAGCACTGCCGCGTCTGCGCCGAAGCCTGCCGCTCCTGCGAGCAGGCGTGCAACGAACTGCTCGCCGGCCTCGGCTGACGGACGACGGGCAGGGACCGGCTCAGCCGGGCAGCGGGGTCTGCTCGCGCCGGCGGCGGCGCCCGTAGCGGTCACCCCGCGCCGCTTGAACACCGGCAGTGCGGCGGCGGTCAGGAGCACCACGAGAGCAGCGGCCGCGACCAGCTGGACGCGCATGCCCTCCAGCTCGCCGCCCGCCAGCGTGGCCCGCGCGGCTGCTTCGGCGAGGTGCCCGACCGGCTGCATGTGGACCAGCAGCAGGAGGGTCGCGATCGCGGTGATCAGCAGTTCCGCGATCACCCAGTAGTGGCGCAGCAGCCCGCACACCGTCCCGAACGACTGGATCAGCCCGGTCAGCAGGGAGGCGAAGCTGAAGGGAGCGATGACGTACCAGCCCACCATGTCCATGGCCAGATAGGCGCCCCGGGCGGCCAGGTCTCCTGATTCATACCTGCCAAAGTCCAGTGACGGTGCCCTTTTGCCGGGGCCGACGAACCGCCCCGACCGATACGGCGGTGAGGCTGGATGAGACAAGACACCAGCCCGTCCCCCACCAACTGAAACTCCACCAAAGACGGGCATTTCGTAGCGGGTGCAGGGCCCTGAAGCCCCTGGCCTCGGCATACGGCCGATCCGCTCCCACCGCAGCCCTCGCAGGCGAAAGTCCGCCGAGCTCCATGCCGACGATGGCTACGACGACGACCACCTGCGCCGATGGCTGCGCAAGGGCGGCTTGGCCGGCACCGCTGGACCATCGAACGCACCACGGCCTGGCTCGCCCGCTGTCGCCGGCCGTGGGGGCTCGCCCTCCAGCAGGGCTTGCCCGAGCGGGGTCAGGCTGTGCAGGACCGCCGTGCCGATCCGGGTGGTGGACACCAGCCCCGCGTTCCGCAGGACGGTGGCGTGCTGGCTGGCCGCCGCCAGGGAGACCCCGATCCGCTCGGCCAGCGCGGTGGTCGTCGCCGGGTCCCGGAGACCGGCGAGCACGGCCGCCCGAGTCTGCCCGAGCAGCGGCCCCAGAGCGCCGGGCGGGGCGTCCGGCCGGTCCGACACGTGCATCGGGTGGACCAGCACCGTCGACTGCTCGGGGCGCCACATCACGAGCGGCCCCGTCGCGAACCAGGACGGCATGAGCAGCAGCCCGCGACCGCACAGCGGGATGTCGTACGTGGACCGCGATGGAAGGTGCAGGATCGGCGGATCCCAGAGCCACGAGGGGCTGAGTGTGGTCAGGAGGGCGTCGACGCCCCCGCGCAGCAGCATCTCGGCACGCAGGGCGCGATCGGCCAGGCCGTCGGTCCGGACCCGCGGCCACAGCGGAGCGATCGACGAGGCGTGATAGCGCCGCAGGTCGTGAGTGAAGGTCCGGCGGGCCGCGGCCGCGCCGGCGGCGAACTCGCGCGACCAGCGGCCGGAGGAGCAGGGCGAGCCGGAGGAGCCGGGCGAGCCGGAGGAGCCGGGCGAGCCGGAGGAGCCGGAGGAGTCCTCGAGCCGCAGGTCCGTGACCAACCGCTCGGCAGGGGTGCGGCCGGCCAGATCGAGAGCGGTGGCGAAGTCGCCGGCGGACGGCTGAAGCAGGAAATCCGGCATGGAGCCGTCGCGCGGCACCAGGTCGAGGAGGACCCCGGCGCGCGCCGCCAGGCTTCCGTTCATCCGGCGCTGCCACCGGTCGACGGCGGGGCGGGCGCGGCCTCCGGGGGCCGTACCGGTGCGCAGGCCGCGCACGCTGAGAGCGGTCTCCCACAGGGCGTTGGGCTCCGGGGCGAGGGTGATCTGGCGCAGATCGGCGGCGTCGAAGTGTAAACGGATCACGCCGACGATTATCGGTCCGGTGGAGCCTTTCGCCCAGACATGAAAGGCCGTGCGGCCGCGAAATGCGCCCGACAGGCTCTCGAGGCGGCCCCGCGGTGCGGGGCCCGTCCACGTACACGCACCCGGAGGTCTTGACGATGCCCGGAACCGCCCGTCTTGTGTGCCTCGGCGCCTCGGTCCTGCTGGTCGGCCTCGCCGCCGTGCCCGCCCCGGCCGTCGCCCGCCAACTGCCCGACACCTACGTCGTGTCGCGGTCCCCCGGCGTCCTGCCCGAGGGTATCGCCATCGGCCGCGACGGCACGATGTACGTGTCCTCGGACGGCACCGGCGCGCTGTACCGCGGGAACGTCCGCGATCCCCGACTGCGGCCCTTCCGCGCCGAGGGCGTCGAGGACCGGCCGAGCACCCTGGGGGTGCACACCGACACCCGGGGGCGGGTCTTCTCGGTGGGCGGCGCCGAGCTGACCGTTCACGACCGCCATGGGCGACTGCTGGCCTCGCGCACCGCACAGGACGGTCCGCTCGGGGCGCCCGATCTCAACGACCTGGTGATCACCAAGGACGCCGTCTACGTCACGGACTGGGCCAACCCCGTCGTCCACCGCGCCGAGATCCACGGCGGCACCCTGGGCCCGCTCCTGCCCTGGCTCGACATCCGTTCCGCCTTCCCGCAGTTCCCGGCCCAGTACTGGCTGCTCAACGGCATCGTGGCGGACGAGGAGGGCGCGACCCTGCTCGTGGCCTCCAACGGGACCGAGGCCGTGTGGCGGGTGGACGTCGCCACCCGGGAGACCGGGCACCTGGACCTCGGCGGGGCGTCCTTCGGGGCGGACGGCATGCTGCTGCGCGGCCGCACGCTGTACGCCGTGCTCAACTACGGCGCCCCGAGCGGCGTCTACATCGCCGAACTGGACGAGGGCCTGCGCGCCGGGTCCGTGACCCACCGGATCACCGGCGAGCCCTTCGACCTGCCCACGACGCTGGCCCGCCACGGCTGCCGGCTGTACGTGGTCAACAGCCAGAACGACGAGCCCCCGGGGAAGCCCCCGTACACCGTGAGCGCGATCCACGACCCGGTCTGCGAACGCTCCGAGAACCGCTGACAAAAGGGGGACGGTGGATGTACCCCTGACGGGGCGAGGATCTCCCGGCCCTCGCCGATGAGGGGGTAGCTGTGGGCGACAGCGTTCCGAGGGAGCTCCTCTCTCTTGCCGATGACGTGAGGGACAGCGTCACCGTCAACGTTCTGGGGCGTGACCCAAGGTGGGCCGCCGGCCTCGATGCCGAGATCGTCGTCAGGACGCCCTTCGCGTCCGGTCGTGGCGACTCGGTGCTGCCGACCTCGAAACCGGACAGCGGGGCCGGCGCGCTGAACAGGCTCGACGCCGACGAGGACGTCGCCTGGATGGAGTGGGACAGGGGCTGTCCACCTTCATCCAGCTCACTGGCGAGTGCGCTGGAAGCGAGCGAAGACCGCGACGGTATCGGGGGATTCGAGACGTTGGCGCATCCACTGGCGCTACGACACCCGACGCTGCGCCGAGGACGGAGTGGACTGTGCAGGTAGCCGGCCTGCTGCGAGGCGAAGCCTGATCGTGCGGGCTTCGGGGCGAAGCGCGAACTCGGGCCACACATCCGGCCCACAGGCCCGTGAGCCGAGCCCGTGCTGAGCCGCATCGACGATCAGGTGACTCGTCGTCGAATCCGGAAGCTCAAACGGGTGTCCGGCCTGTGCGATCTGCTGTGGGGTGTGGCGGCTGAGCGTGAAGCCGGGGCGACGTCCGTGCGTGTCCGGGAGTGTCACGATGCGCAGCACCTCGGTGCCGGCACTCGTCAGCGCCAGCTGTCGCAACTGGGGGCGGTGCCCGGTCTCCTGGGGTCGCGCGTAGTCGACGGAGAGGTCGCGGACGGTGGCGGAGAAACGGCCGGTGCGTGCCGCGCGAAGACTGTCCGGGTAGGACTCGAGCGGGCCGAGGCCGAACCACTCGGCGCCATCGACAGGAGCCGCGCCATCGGGCAGGTCGAAACGTATCCCGATCCGCGGCCACACCGTCAGCCAACCGCTCGAGGGCTCGATCTCCACACGCAGCTCGAGTTCGTCGCCCTCGAGCGACCAGACGGACTCCACCATCACCGACAAGGCGGAGTTCGCCGCGGAGACTCTGTCGATCGTTTGCAGGGCTTCAGCAGTGCGCTTCACGGACACTCGCCGCGAGGTCAGCCGGTCGAGTCCGTCGCGACGCCACAGTTCGGCATGGGAAACCCCGGCGACGCCGGCGTCGCTCTCCTCGACTTCTTCGGACGCGCCTTCATCGTTGTCGGTCGGGGCACGAAACAGTTCCAACCGCGGGCCCGCCACAGCGCGGCCGGCGAGGCGCACGAGGGACCCGTCGATGAAGTCGGCGATTCCGAGTGTGAGCGTTCCGTCGCTCTTCCGCCAGTTGTTCCGGGGTCGCACGCCGGGCGCGGGACGACGCGTCGAACGGTCCGCCTGGGCGGTCGCGATCACATGCCCGTCGCTCGCCCAGGCAGTCCGGGCCGCCAGTACAGCGTCAATGGTCAGCCACGTTTCCGAGACTTGGGACACCGGGATCCGGGGAAGCGGCACACGGGCCGAGTCGCCTGCCGCGAGGACGGGGACCTCCATGTCCCCGGAATCCACCAGTGTCCCGTCGTGCTCGACGCGCCAGTGGAAGCGCAGATCGGAGGTGTCGGCCGAGTGCCGCAGGTTGGTCATCGCGACTTCGTCACCATCGAAGGTGAAGCGGACCGGCTGCACGACCGCCTTGTACTCGTGGAGGCCGGGAGTCGGGACGTCATTGCTCAACAGCATTCCGTCCATCACGAAGTTGCCGTCGTGTACGACCTCTCCGAAGTCCCCACCGTACGCGTAGTAGGACATACCGTTCGGGGTCGTCGCCAGGATGCCGTGATCGCGCCATTCCCAGACGAAGCCGCCGTGGAGCCGCGGATGCTCGTGCACCAGCGCCTCGTACTGGTCGAGCGCTCCCGGCCCGTTGCCCATCGCGTGGGCGTACTCGCAGAGCAGGAACGGCTTGGTGCGCTGCCGAGCGCCCTGCGCGGGAGTGCAGTTCAGCAGCGTCGAGCGTGAGCCGTCGGTTCCGATCTGCTCGGTCTCGAGCACCGACGCGTACATACGCGAGTAGATGTCGGTGTATTCGCCGGCGTGGTCACCTTCGTAGTGGACAGGTCGTCCGGCGTCGCGAGCGTGGACCCAGGCTGACATCGCGGCGAGGTTGCTGCCCGTTCCTGCTTCGTTGCCGAGCGACCAGATGACGATACTGGGATGGTTCTTGTCGCGTTCGACAGTGCGCTGGATGCGATCGAGGTACGCCTCACGCCACACCGGGTCATCGCTCGGATTGCCGACCCAATCGAGCTTGTCGAAACCGTGCGTCTCGAGATCGCATTCGAGGATGACCCAGAATCCGAGTTCGTCGGCAAGGTCGAGCAGTCGTGGATGCGGTGGGTAGTGGCTGGTGCGGATCGCGTTCACGTTGAAACGCTTCATGCGGGCCAGGTCTTCGCGGGCGTGGTCCTCGTCGAAGACGCGGCCGCGCTCGGGGTGGGTCTCGTGACGATTCATCCCGTGGAACACGACGCGGCGGCCGTTGACCAGGAACTGGTCGCCGCGGATCTCGACCGTGCGGAAACCCGCCCGCATGGCGATGCTCTCCACGGCCGTCGACACGGTGACGTCGTACAGGCGAGGCTGCTCGGCCGACCAGGGCTCCACGCGATCGACGTCGAACGGGGCCACGTCGGCCGGTGTCGCCCAGACCTGCTCGATGCCGAGTTCAGGGAGGCGAAGGGTGACCGGGAATGCTGCCGCATCGGCGGTGATCTCCGTCTCGACGCGTCCGTGTCCATTCTCGAACCCGGTTCGCAGCCAGACGTCCTCGATGCCCCCGGCAGGCCGTGCGATCACGGTGACATCGCGGAAGATGCCGGGCAGCCACCACTGGTCCTGGTCTTCGACATAGCTGGCCGCCGACCACTGGTGCACGCGCACGGCAACGACGTTGTCGCCCGGGCGTACAGACGATGTCACGTCGAACTCGTGGGCGAGCCGACTGCCGCTGGCGCTGCCGATCTCGTCGCCGTTCACCCACAGCCTGAAGAGCGACTCGACACCGTCGAACCGCAGCACGACGCGCTCGGCTGCCGACCAGTCGGCGGGCATGTCGAAGTGGCGCCGATAGTCGCCGGTGGGGTTCTCATCCGGGACATGGGGTGGGTCGATCGGGAACGGGAACTGCACGTTCGTGTAGATCGGCCGACCGTAGGCTCCGTCACCCTGGAGCACCCAGTGCGAGGGCACGGGGATGCTGTCCCAGTCACTGTCGTCGAAGCCTTCGGCCGCGAAATTCTCTGCCACCGGGACCGTTGGCGACAGACGGAAACGCCAAAGCCCGTTCAGCGAACGAGAGGGGGCGTCGGAGTGCAGCCACGAGCGCGCCGGGCGCAGCGCGCCACGCCCTGGTGTGGTGTCCGAAACAGACGCGGAAAGTCGGTAGTGCACGAGGTGACAACTCTTTCTCGAAAACAAAAAGGATCCGAACGCCGGCTGCGTGCGCCGACCCGAGTGATCGGGCCTGGCCGCCTTGGCCGTCGGCGTTGTGCGGAGAAGGCCGGCTCCAGGTGGACGAAGGCGCGCTCAGTGAGGTCCGCCTGTGCCGTGGATCGCGAATCTGACGATCACCGTTGGTCCGTCCTAACGGAACACGACCGTTCGGATCTCCCACGGGCCGAGGTCGAGTTGCAGTTCGTCCGCGACCGACGTCGCGGAGAGCGGGCGGCCGAGCAGGTCGACCGTGGTGACTTCTGTGAACGCACCTGTCATGCGGGCGGTCGATCCCCTGGCGCTCATCGCGGCCAACCGCACCTCGGTGCCGTCACCGCGCTCGTCGTCGCAGACTCGGCGGATGCTCGAGACGAGGACGTCCGCACCGTCGACCTGCACGCCGGTCGCGTCGGGGGGCAGTTGACCTCCGGCGGACGCGGTCCCGCGGGTGACGAGCACGTCGTTGCGGAAGTCCTCGGCGAGAGCGACCGCGTTCGCGCCCTGCCAGCCGGTCGCCGAGGGCACGACGGCGAAACGGTTCTCGATGCGCACGCCGAGATCTTGCGCGCCCGGTGCGGGGATCTCCGCTGCCGCGGGCTCGTCACGGAGTGGATGGATGTTGACGCTGATCGAGCCGATCGCGCGCAGCAAAGTGATGGCGAGTTCGGAGCCGTCGCCGACGAGTTCGTACTCGGTGGCGTGGTCGAGCAGTACGTTGGCGGCGCCGGCCGACACGAACGAACTCGCGGGGAAGGTCGGGATCGGGTATTCGCCCCAGCCGCCCTCGGCGGTGAGGCCACGCTCGGTGACGGCGAACTGCCCGGCGGATGCGGACACGGCCGTCGGCTCGGGCAGCGGCACGTGGAAGCGCAGCCGGTGGTCGGCGGACTGGTTCAGGAACGACGTGGAGACCCGGATGAACGGCTCGCCTGCGCGCACCTCCACGAGCGTCTCCACCGGGGTCGGAACGGTCTGACTGCTGCGCCGGTCGCGCTCGGAGGAGAGCACGGTGGGCCAGTCGTAGACGCGGGTGACACGCATCCTCGACCGCAGCGGGCCGTTCTCGATGAGCTCGACGGCGACCTCCGCCGGCTCCTCCACGAGCAGGTCCTGTGCCGGCGGAGCGTAGTTGTAGCTGTCGCCGCGGTCGCCGCCATCGACGAGGCGGCCGACTCCGTGCAGCACGGTGCCGTCGGCCCCCGTCACGTCCAGGGTGCCGTCGGCGGCGATCGCGACCTCGACCAGTCCGTTCGAGAGCGCGCGGGCCCTCGCCGTCGCGGGTGCGAACGCCGTCGACTGCGCGGCGGCCCGGTCGCTCGGTTCGACCCGGAAACTTGCAAGCCCGGAGGCGGGGACGTTCACGGGCACCAGCGCGGTCGCGCGGGCTTCCTCCAGCGTCAGCACCCTCCACTCACCGGGATGCTCGGCGGCCGCGGCAGCGACCTTCCGGCGCAGGCTCAGCAGGTCGAACGGTCCGCTGGTCGGTACCTCGGCGAGGTGGAAGACGAGCGACCCGGGGGTGAGTTCGTAGTGGTCGATCAGACGCCCGAAGAGCTCGCGGCGGTGGATGCGGCGCAGCACGCGTTCGAGTTGCGAGGCGTCCATGCGCTCGTCGCTGAGCACGGTCGGGGCCTTCGAGACCAGCTGTACGGGCTGCGCCGAGCCGTCGGCGGCGGTCGCGACCAGAACGGTTCCCTCGGGCGGGGCCACGACATCCACCTCGACCAATGCCGTGCGCGGGAACGGCAGCGGGTTGGCGACCAGGTAGCCGTCGCTCGGCACCAAGGTGGCGGGCTCGGCGAGGGCCGCATCCCGGACCGCCCGTGCGGTGTGCGTGGCTTCGGCAAGACGCGCATCGACCTGATCGCAGGTCTCGTCGGTGCCGGAGCCGACGACCGAGTCGTGCGCCGTCGACTCGATGATCTTGTGCCACGCGAGCGAGAGGAACGGCGAGTCGTCGCGCTGGGACCACAGGGCGTTCACCCGCTCGGCGTGGTCGATGGTGCGCTCGGCGACGGCCATTCGCTGCTTGAGCCCGAGCCGCACGGAGAGCACGCCCGGGAGAATGTTCCCGCGCACGTGGCTGCGCAGCTCGCCGGTGACGACGGCGGAGACCTCGTCGCACACGTGCTCGCGGATGTACTCGTCGAGCGTCGCGATGGTGATGGCGCGCTCGTCGCTGGATGCGCGCCGCAGCCAGGTCGCGAGTTGCGGGTCGGGCGCATTGTGGTCGGTGCCGGCCATCGCGAGCACCGGGTCGTCACCCCACCGATCGGCCGTCATCTGCGCGTACTCGTCGAGGGCGCGTCCGATCTGGTCGGGCACGAGCAGGACGTCGAGGCCGTTGTCGTAGCCGTCGAAGAGGAACTCGGTGCGCACCTCGGAGCCGTCGGGAGCGCGCCAGCGGAAGGCGTGACCGTCGACGGAGCCGGGAACTCCGCGCCACAGCGCCGCATGCTCGATCCCGGCGCGCGCCAGGATCTGCGGCATCTGCGCGACATGGCCGAACATGTCCGGCAGATAGCCGATGGGCATCGGGCCGCCGAGGTCCGCCGCGGCCGCCCATCCCATCTGCAGGTTGCGCACGATGGTCTCGCCGGAGCAGAGGAACTCGTCGAGCAGGATGAGCCACGGGCCAATGGCGAGCCGGCCGTCGGCGACCAGGGCCACGACCCGATCGCGGTTCTCCGGTCGCATCTCCAGGTAGTCCTCGATCGCGGCCATCTGCCCGTCGACGGTGAACCGGAAGTCCGGGTTCGCCTCGGCCGTGTCCAGCACGGTGTCGAGAGCGGCGACAAGCCGGTGCCGGAACACCTGGAAAGGCTCGTACCATTCCCGGTCCCAATGGAAGTGGGGCACGAAGACGGCGGAATTGCGCATGGGGAGCGGGACCTTCTGTGCTGGCGGGGCGATGTGGAGGACAGGAGAGCGCGGGTGCGGAGTCACTTGAGGGAGCCGGAGGCGAGTCCGGTGCGCCAGAACCGCTGGAGGAGGACGAACAGGATGATCACGGGCACGATCGACACCAGCGAGCCGGTGATCACGGATTCCTGGAGGAGCGGGGCACGGGCGGTCTGGCCGTTCCACTGGTACAGGCCGAGCGTGATCGGGAAGAGCGACTCCTTCTGCAGCATCACCATCGGTAGGAAGAAGTTGTTCCAGATGGCGACGAACTGGAACAGGAAGATGGTCACGAGCGACGGCGCCATCAGCCTGAACGCCACCGAGAAGAACGTGCGGAACTCGCCGGCGCCGTCCAGGCGCGCCGACTCGAGGATCTCCTGGGGGACGGCGGCGGAGGCGAAGATGCGGGCCAGGTAGACACCGAACGGACTGACGATGCTGGGCAGGAACACCGCGAGGTACGTGTTCACGATCCCGGTCGCCGAGAACAGAAGGAACAGCGGGAGCGCCAGCGCGGTGGTGGGCACGAGGACGCCGCCGAGGATGACGGAGAACAGGAACTCGCGGCCCCGGAAGGTGAACTTGGCGAGCGCGTAGCCGCAGAGCGCGGAGATCAGGGTTCCGACGGCCGCGCCCAGCACCGCGTAGATCACGCTGTTCAGAGCCCACCGCCCGAAGATGCCGTTGCTGCGGCCGAACAGGGTGCCCAGGTTGTCGAACAGGTCGAAGTGCGAGAACACCAGCCCGTTGGTGGAGGCGAGGTCGCCCTGCGGTTTCGTCGCCGCGACGATCAGAAAGTAGATCGGCAGCAGGAAGTAGATCGCGAGGAGGAACATCAGAGCCATGGCAGCCGTGCGGCTGACGCGGCTTTCGCGGATCAGGGGATGGTTGCTCACAGTCCCGCCTTCTTCGAGGTCAGTCGCATGAACCCGAAGCTCAGAACGAAGGTGATGACGGCGATGACCACGGAGATCGCTGCTGCCTGCTGGTAGTTGTTTCCGGAGGCCACCGCATACGCGAGCATGTTCGGTGTGTACGTGCTCGAGATGTTCGAGGAGATCTGGCGAAGCACGGCCGGCTCGGCGTAGAGCTGCAGCGTGCCGATGATCGAGAACACCGTGGTGAGGATGATCGACGGGGCGATGATCGGAACTTTGATCCGCCACGCGATCGCCCAGTTGCTCGCACCGTCGAGCTTGGCGGCTTCGTAGAGCTCCTGCGGGATCGACTGCAGCGCCGAGAACATGATCAGCATGTTGTAGCCGGTCCAGAGCCAGGTCGAGACGTTCGCCGCCGACCACAGCACGGCGCCCGGGCCGAGGAAGTCGGGCTGGAAGCCCATGCCCTTCAGCAGGTCGACGACGGGGCTGAGCTGCGGCGAGTAGAGGTACGACCACATGATCGCGGCGATGACGCCGGGCACGGCATACGGCATGAATGCCGAGATGCGGAAGAACGACTTGAGCTTCAGCAAGGGCGTGTCGAGCAGCAGCGCCATGATCAGCGCGACGAACAGCATGACCGGCACCTGCACGATGCCGAACAGTCCGATGCGACCGATGCTGGACCAGAACTCGGTGTTCTGGAACACCTGCACGTACTGTTCGAAACCGCCGAAGGTCGTGTATGACGTGCCGTACTGGCCGCCGGTGCGGCGCACGACGAGGAAGCTCTGCCAGATCGCGTAGACGATCGGCACCAGGTAGAACAGCACGAACGGGAGGAAGAACGGGATCAGGAACGCGACGATGGTGCCTGCCCGGGGGCCGCCGCCGTTGAGACGGCGGCGGCCCGCGGTTGCCGCCACCACGCGCGTCGCGCGGGTTGCGATGTCCGTCATGCCGCGGTCACTTGCCCGCTATAGCCGGGATCGCCTGATCCTTCATCGACTTCAGCGCGGCCGCCTGAGCGGCCGAGAGTGCGTCGGTGAGCGTGCCGTCGCCGGCTGCCGCCTTGGCCATCGCGTCCTGGAGCGCCAGGTTCACCGTCTTCTGGGTGGGACCCCAGGTGAAGCTGGTATCGATGTTCTTGGACGAGTCGGCGAAGACGTCGAAGATCTTCTCGTTGTTGTAGTAGGGGACGCCCTGCGAGAGCGCGGGAAGCTCCAAACCGGCGGTGGCTGCCGAGTAGAGGCCGCCCAGCTTGTTCTCCAGCGCGAGGGCTTCCGGGTCGGTGTTCAGCCAGGAGTTGAACTTGACCGACTCGTACAGATGCGTGTTGCCCTTCATGAACGCGACGGTGGATCCGCCCCAGTTGCCGGATGCGGCGCTCGAGCCCCATGTCGGCATCGGAACGATCGACCACTTGCCGGCCTGGTCGGGCAGGTTGTCGCGGAACATGCTGTAGCCCCAGGCGGCGCCGACGTAGCTGGCGATCTGGTTCTTCTGGTACGCGGCGTACATCTGGGTCGACCCGTGGGCGAGGTCGGTGCGGACGAGCTTGGCGGCGATCAGCTTCTGCCAGTACTCGGTGACCTGCTTGCTCTGGTCGGACTCCACGGTGACGTGCCACGTGTCGCCGGAGTAGTCGTACATCTCGGCGTTGTTCTGCCAGAGGAGTCCGTTGAACCACTCGGCGTTGTTCGGGTCGAAGAACGTGATACTCAGCTTGGGGTCTGCCTTGTGCAGCTTCTGCGCCTGCGCTGCGTACTCGTCCCAGGTCTTCGGGATCGCGAGGCCGTGCTGCTTGAAGATGTCCCCGCGCACGTAGAGCGCCATCGGGCCGGTGTCCTGCGGGAAGGCGAACACGCCGGTGCCGCCGAAGCTGGTCTGCGACCAGGTCCACGGCACGAACTTCGACTTGGCCGCGATGGCTGCCGAGCAGGCCGAGGCGTCGACGAAGGCGTTCTGGGAGCGCAGGTTGGGGAGTTGGTCGTAACCGACCTGAGCGAGCTCCGGTGCCTTGCCCGCCTTGAGGGCGTTGCCGAGGGTGCCGTACTGGTCGTTGGAGATGTTCTTCGTCTCGACCTGGATGTTCGGGTTCTTCTTGTTCCACAGGGCGACGACCTGGTCCATGCCCGGAACGGTGTTCCAGTACTGGAGGGTGACCTTGCCCTTCGCGGGCTCACAGGAGGCTGCGGACGCATCACCGGACGAAGCGGGCGACGAGCACCCGGCGAGTACGGCGGTACTGACTGCCGCGGCGACGACGGCGAGGCGGATGCGCGTGACTGTGCTGCTCATATTTTCCGTTCCAGAGAGCGACTAGCGACGGCGCTAGCCGGGTCGACGTTGACACCTCAGGCAAGGGTTGCGGGATGCCTTCTGGTTGGAATGGACAGGACGCAACGGTGTCGGTACAAGCGCCGAGCGCCGTGGCAGGAAGGGACACACACCATGTATTCCGTTCCCGTGAGCGTTCACGTGAACGTTCACGGGAGCGCTCACGGGTGCATTGATAATTGTTCGGAAGTGTGCGCTCCGGTGCGATCGAGTGTCAAGACTTTTGAGTCACGCACGAGTCCGGCAGGTTAAGCGGACCCGGCCAACCGCAGCTCGGCCCGGACGACGAGGTCGTCGGCCCCGAGCGGGTTCGCCCCGGTCAGCAGCCGTGCGACCTGGTCGATGGCGAGCGCGCCGAGCTTTCGCGTGTCGAGTGCGACGCTGGAGAGCGGGGGCTCGACGAGCGCGCCGAGCTTCAGGCCGTCGAAGCCGATCACGGCGAGATCCTGCGGGACGCTCCTGCCGAGCCGGCGCGCCTCGCGCAGGGCGCCGATCGCGATGATGTCGTTGAAGGTGAAGACCGCGGTGACATCCGGATGGGCGGTGAGCAAGGTCTTGAGCGCCGCTCCGCCGCCGTCGGCCGACTGGTCCGCGCCGACCACCATGCCCGCGTCGATCCCGTACGCCGCCGCGGCCGTCGCGAACCACTCGCGCCGGATGCTCGGCTCGGCGCGGCCGTCGTGGTCGAGCATGCCGATCCGTGTGTGGCCCTCCGCGACCAGGTGCGCGACCGCGGCGTGGACACCCTCCTCACCGTCGATCCGGATCGAGCTGAACCGCGGCGTGTGATGCTCACGGCCGATGAGCACCACCGGGACGCCGCGGGTGAACAGCTCGAGTTCGTCCTCGGAACAGCTGAAGTAGCCGATGACCGCATCCACTTGTGAGCCGATCACCTGAAGCGTGCCGAGTTCCTCTTCGGCCCTGTCCGCGGTGTCGTATACGACAACGTGCCAGCCACGGGCCCGTGCCGCCTCCAGCGCCGCCGCGGCGACCTCGGTGAAGAACGGGTTGAGCAGGTCCGGAATCACCAACCCGATGGTGGTGGTGTCCTGCCGGACCAGACCGCGGGCGAACCGGCTCGGCCGGTAGCCGAGCTCGCGAGCGGCGTCGAGCACGCGCTGTTTGGTGGAGCCATCGATCTCGTCCTTGTCGTTCAGCGCCCGCGACACGGTCTGACGGGACACACCGGCGGACCGGGCGACGTCATGGATCGTGACCTTCCGGGGTTCCGTCCCCGACGACGACACCATGTGTACCTCCCGCTGCTGGCGGGTGCCGATGCGCCCGCAGGGCCCGAGTATGCACGTCCCGGGCGCGGCGGCGCGATATCAGGTGCCCTTGCGGACGTGCCCTCCGGACTCCGGGAACGTGTCACTTGCGAGCGGCTCGTCGCCGAGGGACGGGCCGAAACAGGTCTGGGCCGCTTCCCTCAGTACTCGGTGACGACGACCGCGAGCCCGCCACGGAGGTCTCCTTGCGGCCTTCGCCCCAGCGGCTCTTGATCACGTCGCTGACCTGGTCTCGGCACGATGTGTCTCTACCGCGGCGCGGACGGCAGGCGGACGGTGAACACCGTTACGGCACCGGGTTCGCTTTCGGCCGTCACCGTGCCGCCGTGCGCTTGGACGAGCTGACGCACTATGGCCAGGCCCGGACCGCTGCCTCCGGTGCGTCGGCTACGGGATTTCTCGGCTCGCCACAAGCGCTCGAAGACGTGCGGCAGGTCGCCCGGAGCGAAGCCCTCGCCGGTGTTCTCCACGGTGAGTTCGGCCTGGTCACCGCATCGGCGGGCGGTGAGTGTCACGGCGCCGTCCGTCGGGGGGTGCCGCAGGGCGTTGGACACGGAGACGAACGCTTCAGCGCGGCTTCAGGGCCTGGGTCCGCGAACTCTGGCCCGCGTTCCCGAGGAAGCCCGACAGCCGCCTCCACGAGCCGCCGACGCCCTGCCCTCTCCACGACGCCCCCGACATCACCACCAACCCGGTCCTCCACGGCGTCGACCACGAACAGTTCACCGGCAACACGCTGCTTTACTGCGATCTCCGCGCCTAACCTGATGGGGAATCACAGTGCGGTACGCCGACCGCAGCACCACCACACGCACCCACAAGCTCGAAGAGCCCACCGACCACTCACCCGCCCTCGCCATCGCCGCTCTCGGCCTGCTGGCCGGCCTTGGGCTGCAACGCGCACGAGTGAGCGCCTTCGCCATCCGCGGCGACGACCTGCGTCCGGCCGACACCGCCCACCGCCAACTCTCCATGGACCCCGGCGACGACCGCGCCCGCACCACCGAAGCCGCCGCGGACAGAGCCCGCCGCCGCTTCGGGCCGGGAGCCGTAGGGCCCGCCGCTCTCGCCGGCGACCGCCAGGGCCGGACTCCAGCCATGAGGTGACCCCATGGCAGAACGGCTGATCGCGAAGAGATGAGCGCGCGGTCGCCGCCTCTCTCACCACCCTGAGCGGCGCCGTCCAGGTGCAGCGAGTGGCCGCCGCGCTTGGGCTGGCAGAGGATGAGAGGGCTGCTCCCGCGCCGTGCCGTTAAGGAGGCCCGGACATGCGTTGGTGGTCGTCGCTGATCACGACCGGCCGGGACGGGCTGCGCATTCAACGGGCATTCGCCGCCCCGTCGGCGATCGCACGGGCCGTGCTGGCAGTGCTGCTCGCCACGGTCCTCGGCCTGCTGCTGGACGACCCGGTGGCCGGGGCCATGGCCAGCGTCGGTGCGTTCATCTGCGGCATCGGTACGCTGCTGAGCCCGCTGCGGCACCCTGCGGTGAACGCGCTCGGGATGGCCGCGGCCTTCAGCGCAATGGCGGTGCTGGGGGCCCTGGTGCACGGCACCACCTGGCTGTTCCTGCTGCTGCTCGCGGTCGCGGCGTTCGCCGCCGGGCTGTGGCGGACGGCGGGCGTCGCGCCCGGCATCCGGGGTTGCCTCGCGGTCATCGGGCTGATGATCACGGCTGATCTCGCTCCCGACGTGCGTGGCGGCCTGGTGATGGCCGGATGGATCGCGGTCGGGACCGGACTCAGCGTGCTGGTGCAGCTGCTCCCGCCATACGGTCCGCGGTTCGCCGCCCAGCGCCGTGCCCTTGCGGCCCTGTACCAGTCGCTCGCCGAGGCCCCGGTCACGGCCGGCTCCGCCGCCTTGGGCCCGTCCGCTCCGTTCACGGCTGCCCGGCAGGCCCTGGACCTGCTGCCGCAGTTCAGCCGGCCGGCGGCGGCGGCCATGTTCGGACTGCTGGGAGAGGCCGAGCGCATCCGCCGCGCGCTGCATACCGTACGAGTGACGGAATCCGCGGCGGCAGCAGCTGGGAACCAGGAGGCCCTGGTTGTCGCCCCGCAAGTGCTGGGCACCATCTCCCGTACGGTGGCCTCCGGCCGCGAGCACCGCATCCCCGGGGAGGTCTGGACCTTCCTGGAGTCGTGGGCGGCCGCCTCGCCCGTGCGCGGCCCGCGCGACCTGGCCGCGCGGCTGCGGCTCGCCGAGCAGCTGGCCCGGCGCTCGACCGAGGACCGCATCGGCGATGTACTGGAACCCCACACCGAGGTGCCGGGCCTGTACGCGGGCACCCCCTCCGTGGCACGAACCGCCCGGCGGATCCGGACGCAGCTGCATCCCCAGTCGCCGATCTTCCGCCATGCGGTGCGTCTCGCGGTGGGTGTGGTGCTCGCCGAGGTCGTCGGCCGGTCGATCGGCGGTTGGGGCGGGCTGGGCATCTCCGCGCACGGCTTCTGGGTGGCCCTGACGACCATGCTGGTGCTCTTCCCCGGGTACGGGCACACCCTCGCCCGCGGCTGGGGACGGGCGGCCGGGGCCGTGCTGGGCGGTCTCCTCGCCTGGGTGCTGTCCCTGCCGCACTGGTCGCTCACCGGCTTGGCGGTCGCGTCGGTGGTGCTGGCCGCGGCGTCGTTCGTGACCCTGCGGACCGGGCAGCTGATGCTCAACCTGTGGCTGACCACCTGGATCGTCTTCCTGATCCACCACGTCGGCGGGCTGCCCGGACCCACGGCGTGGGCCCGGGCAGCCGACACGGTGGTCGGCGCCGCACTCGCCGTACTCATCTTCCTGGTCTGGCCGACCTGGTCCACCCGGCGGCTGCCGGGCCTGCTCGCGGAGTGGCTGCGGGTGCAGGACCGGCTGCTGCCCGAGCTGCTGACCGGCTACGCCGACGTCGGGGCGACCGACCGGGCAGCCGTCGACGAGCTGCGGGCGCGGTCACGGCAGGTCAGAGAGCACCTGGAGGCCGCAGTGGAGGAGTCGCACGCCGAGCCGGCCGAGCACCGCGGCCCCTGGTCGAGTGCGCAGCTGGAGCAGATCAGGACCCAGGTGTCCACGGTCGCCGGATGTGCCACCCTGCTGGGCGAACACCTGCCGCGCACCCCGCAGGACACCGTGCCGGAGCTGACCGAACTGGCCGATCCGCTGCACGAACACCTCGCCGCCCTGGCCCGCGCCGCCGCCGGAGCCGAGACCGTGGCTCCGGGGGCACTGCGGTCGGTGTTCGACTCCTTCACCGCCCGCTCCGGCCTGCCGGCCGAGACGTCCGACGGCTCCGGCAGCGCCGCGACCAGCCGCGCCGTCGCCCTGAGCGGCGCAACCGTGGACGCCGTGGAGGCCCTGACCGCCACCATCGCCTCCCGCCACCGCCCCCGTCGCCACGCGGCAGCCTGAACTCCGCACTGTCGCCGTCCGCCCTGACCATGGGTCTCCGTGCCGGGGGTGGTGAGGGGCGAAGCCGGGTAGGCCCTGGTGATTGACGCCAGTGCACGGGCGGTGCGACGCGGTCCGGATGGGCGGATCCCCATGGCATCGCGCCGCCCACCGCAAGGCGTGGCGCGAGACGCCTGGATCCCTACCGCGGTCCGACCACCAAACCAGTCTGCTCGCGGCTCTCGGGGGCCAGGAGCGTCCGCTCTCCGCGCTCGTCTCCTCCTACGACCGCTACGTCGCCTCCTACGACCGCTACGTCGCCTCCGGCGAGATCAACTCGACGGTCACCGACCATGCGGGCCGCCTCGCCGCCGTCGAGGCCGCCCACGTCTGCCGCGACGGGGTCACCCTCGACGGACTCGACGGCCTGACCGTCACGGCCGCCGACTGGTTGTTCAACGTCCGCCCGTCCAACACCGAGCCGCTGCTGCGCCTGAACGCGGAGGCGCGGGACGCGGCGACCATGGAGAAGATGCGCGACGAGGTACTGGCGATCATCCGCACCAACGCGTGACACATCGGCGGGCGACGGCCACCATTGGCGCAGCTGCACGGGCAGTCGCCGATGCTCGGTCGTCCGGCCTTGTTACCGGGCGGGCGACGAACGCCGCGTACGGCGCGTACGGCGCGTCGAACAGTCCTCAGCCCTGGGCCGGCTCCGAGCCGCCGTATTCGTCGTGCCAGTTCCACCACTCGTACGGCGGGGTTTGGGGGTAGCCCTCGGGCGAGTCCTCCCATGCCTCCTGGCGCCCGAGCGCGGTCATGTCGAGGTAACTCCAGGTGGTCCCCAGCGCCTCGTCGCCGCGGGCGTTGATGAAGTACGTGCGGAACACGCTCTCGCCATCGCGGATGAACGCGTTGGTGCCGTGCCACTCGTCCACACCGAAGTCGGTGTCGAACTCGTCGGTCATGGTGTACCAGGGCATCGTCCAGCCCATCCGTGCCTTCACACGCTCGATGTCCGGCTGCGGCGCGCGCGAGGCGAAGACAAGCGTGGTGTCGCGGGCGTTCAGATGGGCGAGGTGAGCGACGTGGTCGGCCACCATGGAACAGCCGACGCACGCGTGGTCGGGCCAGCCGCTGACGCCGGGCTCGAAGAAGGCGCGATAGACGATCAGCTGACGACGGCCTGCGAACAGGTCGAGCAGGCTCGCCTTACCCTCGGGTCCGTCGAACTCGTACCCTTTCTCCACCGCCACCCACGGCATGCGCCGGCGCTGCGCGGCGAGCGCGTCGCGGGCGCGGGTCAGCTCTTTCTCCTTGACGAGCAGCTGCTCGCGCGCTGCCTCCCATTCCTGAGGCGTGACGATCGGGGGTGTCTTCATGGTGATGTCCACTTTCCAGTTCAGGTCCACGCTCATGCGCCAGGCCAAAGATGTGAGCTGGACGCCGCTCAGCCGGAGTCCCTGCATGGGTATCCATATTGACCGTTAAGGTCAGATTTGCGCAGCATCGACATCCTCGGGATCGTGGCTTGAGCAGCCCCGGAAGCGGGCATCGAGGCGTCTCGGCGTGGTTCGGCGAAGCGGCGGGTACGGCGGGTACCTTCTGGCGGGCGGGGCCGGCGCCCGCGTCGCCCAGTACACGCAGGTGACGGCCGAGGGCGGACTTGGCCAGGTGGACGATCGCGTCATTACCCGGGGCGAGGTCACGGAATTCGCCCACCGGCGCACTCGGATGCCCGGCCAGGTGCCGCGCGCCGGCGGCCGGGCTCGCGAGGGCGCGGCCGCGGCAGGGCTACGCGTCGGCTTCCTTCAGCCGGGCCATCTCGGCGGCGTGCTCGCTGATCCGCTTGCTGATGACGCCGGTGGTGTAGAGGACCGCCCCGGTGACGGCGAACGGCATGGAGCCGCCGAGCACCGCGAGCAGTTCGGGCCAGTCGCGCTCGGCGACGCACGAACTGCCCTCCGCAGCCGCCTCGTTCGCGTCCGCGCGGTCCGTGAAGAACGGCGAGTCGCAGCTCACGGGGTCGCTGTAGCCGTCGTCGAACTGGTAGAGCGTGAAGAGCAGGACGGCGAACCACACCCACAGGAGTCCCGCAACGGCGAGGAACACCGCCCCCCAGCGCTTGGACCGCCGGCCCGTTCGCGGAAGTCGCGGTCGTACAGAAGATGCCAGTTGCGTCATGGCGTACGAATCTATTGCGCGAGCTGAACCCGCCCGCCATCGCGTCGGGGCTGTCGACACCTCGGCCGGGGGCGGAGCCTGTGGCCGACGCTGATGCGCAGCAAGCGGGGACCGCCAACACACCGCAGCCGAAGGACTCGGCGTGAACATGCCTTACCCATGGCGTGAATGTGCCGCCTTGATGCGGCCTCGGGGGCTGTCCAATGGCGCGAGCCGACTCCAAGGGAGGCCCTGAATCCGGGAGTCTTCATCAGTGGGCACAGACAGCGCATCAAGCTGGGCTCGTGCACGGTGGGGGCGGACGGCAACCTCGCCTCCGCTCGACATCGACGGGCTCGTCGGCACCAAGACCTGCAACGCGACCAAGGCGTGGCAGGAACGCGAGAACACCTACTCCGGGGCTCATCCGGACGTCGACGGCTCGGCCGGCAAGGGACGCCTCGCCTGGGCACACCGCTGGACCGTCCGGGTGTCCGGCTGTCCGGCTGTCCGGCTGTCCGGCTGTCGGCTGTCCGGCAGTGAGGGCGCCGGCCAGACGCTGCATCTGCAATACGACGGCGAGGTCCTCGACTTCGAAACGACGGCCCGCCTCCCGGGGGAGGCGAGGTCCGCACCCGTGTTCGCGTGGCCCGGACGGGGCGCCGGGCGTGGCGGGTGTACGCGAAGGCCATGGCGACGCTCCGCCCTGACCGTTGCCGCCGAGGTCGATCGCATACTCGCCGACAAGCGGGGCTGGACGAACAGCGGCGCCACTTTCCGGCGCGTGGACCAGCCGCCGTACGACTTCCTGGTCCGCCTGGCCACGCCGGGCACCACGGACACGCTGTGCGCCCAGTACGGCCTGGACACCGGCGGCGAGGTCAATTGCAGTAGCGGCAAGGACGTCGTGGTCAACCTCAAGCGCTGGGTGCTGCTGAGCCCGTACTACCAGGGCCAGCCGGCCGCATACCACGCCCTGATCATCAACCACGAGGTCGGCCACCGCCCCGGCCGCGGCCACCGCGACTGCCCTGGGCCGGGCCGGCCCGCCCCCGCGATGATGCAGCAGATCAAGGGCGGCGGGTGACGGCGGTTCCCCTCCCGTGGCCAACGGCGGCACCCGCTTCCCACCAGTGCGAGGTGCCGCCGTGTCGCCGTCAACCGCCGGGCGCAGCTCACCGCCGAGTCTGTGCTGCAACTTCCCGTACAGCCCGAACGACGCTGCAGCCCTCTGGCGGACGCGCGTAGACCTCGGGCATCATCGCTGTGCTCCACCTGCACTCCCGTCCCATCAGAAGTACGGGCACCAGTAGCAGCACCGTCGTCAGATGCACGGTCAGCACGGTCAGCAGGAGGGAAACCGCAACATGAAGATCCGCTCCGTCCTCAGTGCGCTTGCGCTCGTCCTCGGCGCGCTGTTCGCCCCGGGGTTCGGCGTCGTCACCGGCGCCACCGACGCGCACGCCGTCACCAAGATCAGCCATGCCACCGCGACCTCGATGTTCAGATCGTCCGGAATCACCTGGTCCTCGTCCGGCGGCTGCTCGAACCGGAACAATCCGACCTGTACGTCCTTCGAGCAGCTCAACCTCGCCACCGCGAAGGGAGCTCAGACGCTCAAGAGCGCAAGCGGCTGCGCGCTCAACATCACCGGCGGTACGGAGACCGGGCACGCCGGCGGCACGTACTCGCACTGGAACGGCTACAAGCTCGACTACAGCAAGTACACCTGCGTCGGGAACTACATCAAGAACAACTTCACCTACATCGGCCTGCGGGGTGACGGTGCTCCGCAATGGAAGTCCGCGTCGGGGAACATCTATGCGGACGAGGGCAATCACTGGGACGTGACGTACTACAACTGCGGCGGCTGCTGAGCCGTACGCAGGCGTCCAGAGCCCGTGCGCCGCGCCCCTGTCGGGATGCCGTTGATTCATTCGGGGCCGGCCCACGTGACGTCGGCCTTCGCGACCTGCTTGTGCTCGTGGAGGCTGACGTTGGCCTACGGGAGGCGGCTTCGAGCCCACGGCCTTCATGCCCCGGCTCCGGCGAGCGGGCCACCGACCTTGCTGTTTGGTGTGGCTGGAACGCGGCGCGCATCAGCTTCACCCCACCCAGGGCGTTGTCGACGCCGGAGGCGTCGCGAACGGCCACCTCAACCGCCTTCATCGCGGCGCAGCAGGCAGACTCGAAGTTGCCCAGCACGATGTTGGCACGCACCGCAGCACCGAGAGCCGGGGCAGCGCTCCGAAAAGCCGCTCGCGGGCCTTGAACCGGGCGATGCGCTCTGGGTCCTTGACCGGCACTGCGTGCTCTCACGCGACAGCCCAGGGAAAGCCGAGGATGTTTCGGGACGCAGGGCAGCAGCGAGCGCCACCCCCGCCACGCCGCCCAAGCGTCGGCCCGACCGTGCAGCAGCGGGTCGGCGTCCGGCTCATTCCGGAACGCCTGGCGCGCCGACCCGATGAGCCCGTCGAACCGCGGGAGCGGTGTGGTGCTGCTCGCCGGCTACGGCAAGAGGAGAAGAGCAACCTCCCTTGTGGGCATGTGCCTCATTCGACCGCGGGAACGGGCGCTCCGTACACGAATGTCGCCCACGCGGGCCGGAAAGGGTTGCAGGGGAAGTTTCCGCTGCCCCGGCCCGCTGAGGAGGGGCCGTCCATGCGTCCGGCCCCTCGATGAACTGAGCGTCGAGGGGCCGGAGTTGGTAGCGGGGGCAGGATTTGAACCATGCGACCTCTGGGTTATGAGCCCAGCGAGCTACCGAGCTGCTCCACCCCGCGTCGGTACGTCCACTGTACGCCAACATCCTGGACCCGGACACGGATTTTCGCCCGGTCCCGACCCGCGACTCCGTATGGGGCACGGCCTCGGCACGCGACCGGGTGCCGGATCGCCTGGCGCGCGTGCGGCAAGTGCACGGGGCACCGTCCCTTCGACGGCCTCGACCGACGCCTCTCGCACCGGTTCCGGCCGGGACGGCGAGCGCGAGCGCTGGCTGCTGGTCAAGGAGGGCGACGACCGTGCCTCCGCGGCGCACGACGCCCCTCCACCGAACCGGGCCCGGTCGGCGCGTACCGGCCGCACGCTCACACAGGTCGCGGTCCACGCGGCGGAAGACGACCGGGCCGCCGGGCGCGGAAGGCTCGTCATGAGCAGCTGCAAGCCGGGCGCGAGCACGCTGCTGGACCGGCTGCCCGAAGGCCGACGCCGTGAGCTGTGCTCGAACAAGCCACTGTCGGAAGCTGGACGGCCTACCCGACGACCCGACGACAAACGCCGACCAAAGTCATCCGCGAACAGCCCGCAGGCGCCGACGAGGCGACGCCGGCCGGGGAACCTCTCCCCTGCCGTCGTCGGGGTCACCCGGTGCACTCCCAACCGCCTGGAGTCACTCTTCGCGGCCGGTGCACGTGGGCGATGGCACCGCCGCTGAACGCAGTCGTACTCGGAGAACATGACGGACGCTCGCCGCCCGGACCCGTACCCGGACGGCGGGCCACAACAGGGCGAACGTTCATGATGCGGCACTAGCTTCTGCAGCTCCTGCCCCGACGTTGCAGCTGTGCCGACAGATGGTGCTGCAGCGGCTGACCGACCGCCGCGAGGTCGTGGACGAAGTCGAGCGTGTCCTCGTCCGTCAGGGTGTAGCGGCGGCGGGTGGCGTTGACCTCCTTGGCGGTGGGAGCGAGAGCCACCTGATGCGTGGTGAGGTCGAGCGCGCCGTCGTCCGCACGGCCGACCGAGATCTCCGCGATTCCGGTGGGCTGGGTGATCAGTGCCTCCACGCGCCCATCGGGCTGCAGCCGCCACCAGCCGCTCTCCCGAGCCGACGGGCGCAGCGGGGTGCCGTCCGCGTCGAGCAGCCAGGCGCGCGCTTCGTAGTGGAGGAAGGGCCTCCCGTCATGGCTGAAGGTGACCTGCTGCGCATACGCGAACTCCTCGGCGAGCGTCGGGTACTCGCCGCAGCCCCTGCCGACCCACGTGCCGATGAACCCGATCAGCGGCGTGAGCAGTGCGTGCGGCGCAGGTGCTTCGTCCGGTCGAAGTGCGTCGGGATACGGGTGCTTCCGGGCGGGGTCGAACATGATGTGCGCTCCTGGGTCGAGGCCGGTGCCGGGTGGCAGCCTAGGGCGTCGATCCGCCGGCGCCGGTCAGCGGACAGAGGGTGCGCCGACCGAGGTCAGGGACAGGAGTCCGGGGCCTGTCTCGGCTGAGCCCCATCCACGCCGGCCGCTGCTTGTAACGGTGAACACCTGGAACGCCCGCCGGGCGGCCGTGCCGATCCGTCCGCTCGCCTTCACCGTCACCGTCACCGGCGGCAGCACAAACGACTGCACCCGGTGCACCATCCTGGAAGCCATACGGATGCCTCGGGCCGGCCGCGGCGGGCCCCGGAACAGGCCCTCGTCCCGTCGCCACCCAGCGCCAGAGGCCCGTGTCAGGCCTTGCCGGGCCCGCCCTCCGTGTCGACGAAGAACGAGTCGTGCCGAACGAGGAACTCCGCGAACTCCTCGCAGCCCTTGCGCGCCATCTCCCCGACCCGCTCGAAGTATTCCTCGCGCGGCGCACCCGGCGCGAACAGCAGCAGCATGGACGCGGGCGCGTCCGCATCGTTCCGGAACGTGTGCAGCCCGCCGACCGGGACGTACAGGAAGTCCCCCGCGCGCCCGGTCGTCCACCGCTCGCCGTTGAACAGGCTCGCCTCTCCGGCGAGGATGACGAACGACTCCGAGATCGACCGGTGGAAGTGTGTACTGGGCCCGGGCGAACCCGCGCCATGTCGACCCGGTACAGCCCGAACTCCCCGTCCGTCGAGGCGTGCGTCGCGAGATAGCTCGTCCGGTTCCCCGATTCATAGGTCAGGTCGGCAGGAGCGTCCGCCACCCGGAAGACCGCGCTGACCTCACCTCCTTCGCCGAGGTACCGCGGCTCTGGATACACGGGGTACGACATGACCGGCTCCCTTCGCGGAACGGCTCACGGCGTACGGTCCGCGTCCGCCTCCCCATCCACTATCGTGCTGGCGGCCGAGGCGCGCTGCTCGGCATGCCATGCCCAGCGGCTCATCGGGTCAGGTCGATGCCGACGGACAACGGACGACCGTCGTGGAACGCTGCTTCAACCGCCTGAAGCAGCGGCGCGGATGGATGGCCAGCGGTCGAGGGGACGCCACCGGACGGGCAGGGCGCCCGGCACGTACGCGTCAGCGGACTCCACTCCCACGCGGGCGGCACCGCCGGCCACCTCTTCGGGTCGGTGGACAGCCGCTACGAGATCCTGACCTGTTCCGTCGCCGGCCGCCCCGTGCGCACCCACTCCGACTTCTCCGTCACGGTCGAACACTGCCCAGAGGCGCTGTGCACAGTGCAGACCGTCGCCCTCCCGCCATGCGGCACGTCCCGCATCCCTCGGAACGTGCCGGCGGAGGTCGGGGCGCTTGCGGCGCCCACGCAGCTGCAAGGGGCCGCACCCGGGGAAGACGGCCGCAGGCGTACCGGTTGCCGTCGGCGCGACCGCCCCTGCGGCGCGGGCAAGTGGCCTTCTTGAACGCCCGCATGGCCTGACCCCGGCCGATCGTCCGTCGGAGGGGGAGGCGTTCGGCCGACGTCGCGGCCGGCAGGGGCCGTCCCCCTCAGTGATCACGTAACGTGACTGACTCGGTGGTCAGCACCAGTGTGCGCTCGCCGGCCGTTCCTCACTGTCCCGCCCCAGACCCCGAACCGGAGTATGCCGGGTCACTCCTTCGGCGGAGCATGAGTGGACAATACGCAGGCACGTCCGAGGAACGTGGAGCCGGTCACGGCAAACCCCACTTCTGCGGCTCCCCCTTCGATGCCCTCAGGCCGCATGGCCGTCAAGTCGGCAATCGGGTGAAGAGCTGCCCCCTCACCCGAAGTGCCTGCGCTGGGCCCCAGCATCGCAGGGAGACATCGATGGAGCAGGGCGTCCGTCCACCAGGACTGGGGATTGCGACACCGAGTGCTACGGCATCCCGAGTCCGCGCCGCGCCGACACAGCGAGCTCGAGTGGCAGCCCCGCAGTGGTCGGCGGAGACTGACATCCGTGTTGGTCTTGTGACCAGGGAAGAACTCACAACCTCGTGGCTTCCGACTCCGATTGCTGATTCCTGCAGTCACCGGAACGCGGGGGCACCGGGTGCCCGGCCAGAGCGGCCGACGGTGGTCGAAAATTCCACGAGGAGTTCGCATGGTGGAGAAATCTGTCGAAGTGTTGACGCCCGGGCCGGATGAACCTGCGCTCACCAAGCGCGGTGACTCCGACCCGGTGGCGGACACCGGGAGAAATCTCGCGGCAGTACTGGCTGACGTCGTGTGCGTCGAGACCGTGTCGGTCGACAGCCATTTCTTCAGTGACCTCGGGGCCAACTCGCTGCTGATGGCCCAATTCTGCGCACGGGTGAGGAAGCGGGCGGACCTGCCGTCGGTGTCGATGAAGGACATCTACCAGTACCCCACGATCCGGAGCCTGGCGACGGCACTCGCGGACACAGCCCCTCCCTCTCTCGAGCCGTCGGTCCCGGAAGAGCCCGAGATGGTCGCACCTGCCAGCACGCTGCGGTTCGTCCTCTGCGGTGTGGCACAACTCCTGGTCTTCCTCGGATACTCCTCCGTCGCCGGATTCATCGCCGCCCGGGGATTCGAATGGGTCGCCGACGGTTCGGACCTGGTCGACATCTATCTACGGTCCGCCCTCTTCGGCGGCGCCAGCCTGCTGGCCATGTGCACGTTCCCGATCGTGGCCAAGTGGATACTCATCGGCCGGTGGAAACCCGGCGAGTTCCCGGTATGGGGTCTGACCTACCTGCGCTTGTGGACCGTCAAGGTTCTGATCCACGCCAACCCCATGGTCTTCTTCGTCGGCAATCCTCTGTACGTGCTGTATCTACGCGCCCTCGGCGCGCGGATCGGCAAGGACGTCACGATCCTTTCCCGCACCGTGCCGGTCTGCACCGACCTGCTCACGATCGGCGCCGGCACGGTGATCCGCAAGGAGGCGTTCCTCCTCTGCTACCGGGCGCAGGCGGGACGAATTCGGACCGGTCGGATCACCATCGGCCGGGACGTCTTCATCGGCGAGAAAACCGTGCTCGACATCGACACCTCGATGGGTGACGGGTCGCAACTCGGGCACACGTCCGCGCTGTACAGCGGCCAGATGGTGCCGGCCGGCGAACGTTGGCACGGTTCGCCGGCAGAACCCACGGACACCGACTACGTGAGGGTCGAGCCGACGGAATGTGGCGCGCTGCGCCGGGCCGGCTACGGCCTCGTCACCGTCCTGCAGACGTTCGTCCTGTACACACCGCTGACCATCGGCGGCGCCTACCTGGTGCTGACCGCGATACCGGCATTCGGAAGGATGTTGGCTCCGGGCAGGGTGGACCTCACGACGCCGGCGCTCTACGTCGACGCGCTGGCGATGTCCGCCGTGTTGTTCTTCGGAGCCGTCATCGTGGGCCTGGCCGTAGTGGTCACCGTTCCCCGTCTGCTGAACCTGGTGGTCAAGCCGGACAAGGTCCATCCGCTGTACGGATTCCAGTACTCGGTGCACCGCACGATCTCCCGCATGACCAACATCAAGTTCTTCAAGTGGCTGCTCGGCGACAGCTCCTACATCGTGCACTACCTGCGCGCCCTCGGATACAACCTGTCCCGGGTCGAGCAGACCGGGTCGAACTTCGGCACCGAAGTGCAGCACGAGACGCCGTATCTGAGCTCCGTCGGCAGCGGGACGATGATTGCTGACGGACTTTCGATCGCGAACGCGGACTTCTCGAGCACGTCGTTCCGCGTGACCCGGGCGTCGATCGGGGCACACAACTTCCTGGGAAACAACATCGCCTATCCCTCGGGGGCCAGGACGGGCGAGAACTGTCTCCTCGCCACGAAGGTGATGGTTCCGCTGGACGGCGAGGTCCGCGAAGGGGTGGGGCTACTCGGCTCACCCTGCTTCGAGATTCCCCGGTCGGTGGAGCGCGACACCCGCTTCGACCACCTACGGGCCGGCGACGAACTGCGCCGCAATCTCGCGGCGAAGAACCGCTACAACATCCGCTCGATGGTGTACTTCCTGTTCGTGCGGTGGCTGTACGTCTTCGTGCTCACCGCGGTCGGCCTCGCGTCCGCCGACCTTTACGGCTTTCTCGGGCCAGTGGTGATCGCCGCGTTCCTGGTCATCGCGCTCGCGTTCTCCGCTCTCTACTACGTCCTGGTGGAGCGCTGCATCACGGCCTTCCGTGCGCTAAGACCGCAGTTGTGCTCCATATACGAGCCGTACTTCTGGTGGCACGAGCGCCTCTGGAAGGTTCCCGACGAATACCTCGACGTCTTCAACGGCACGCCCTTCAAGAACATGATCTGGCGGCTCCTGGGGGTCCGGCTCGGCCGCAGGGTGTTCGACGACGGCTGCTATCTGACGGAACGGATGCTGACCACCATCGGTGACGACTGCATGCTCAACGCGGGAAGCAAGATCCAGTGCCACTCCCAGGAGGACGGCACCTTCAAGTCCGACCACAGCACGATCGGCGACGGTTGCACCCTCGGCGTCGGCGCCCACGTGCACTACGGCGTGACGATGGGCGACGGCGCGGTGCTCGCGCCGGACTCCTTCTTGATGAAGGGCGAGGAAGTCCCCGCGCACGCCCGGTGGGGCGGAAACCCCGCGACAGAAACGGAGATGCCCACCGTCGACTCGCGGCAACCCGACAGCGCAGAGGCAACGATCGTGGTGATCACATAGCGGCCGAACGGATCGGCCGGCGCCTGGTCGCGGCGTGCGAGCGGGTGTCGTCGGCGGCCCCACACGATCCACGGCCGGAGTACGAGCCCGGTCACCTGCGGGTGGAGGCAGGTCAAGGGACGCAACCGGTCGGAACCGTATCGAGGGCGAATTCGTCGAAGCGGCAGTGACTCACCGGAAGGCTCGCCATGACGGCACCCCGTTCGCCCCTGCTCCTTGCAGCCGCCGCGCTTGCACTCGTCACGGCCGGCTGCGGCTCCGAATCCGGGTCCGCACCGCCGGCGGGCCACGGTGCCGAAACGCTCAAGGAAGCCGCGTGGACCGAGCCGGGCCGGTATTCCTTCAGGCTGCTGTCCGAAGGCGGGGAGCGCAACGGCCTCGGGGAGTACCGCATCACGGTGGAGGACGGGAAGGTCGTCAAGGCGGTCGGCCTCGATGAGCAGGCCCGGCGCACCGTCACAGCCGGTCTGCAGAGCGTGCCCACGCTGGGAGATCTTCTGAAGGAATTCCGACAAGCCCGTCAGGACAGGGCCGACGTCGCGCGGGCGGAATTCGCCGCGGACGGACACCCCACCGAGATCCATCTCGACTGGCGCAAGGATTCCCTCGATGACGAGGCCGACTACCAGATCACTGAATACCGGGTGCATCGGGTCTGAGCCGGCTGACGGCCTGGATCCGGGTGATGCAGTGACAGCCTCCGCGCCTCCGTGTGCCGTTGAACCGTTGACCGGTCCGCATCATCGCCACGTGGCGAGGCTGTGGACAACGACGATGCTGCCCACACCCTGAACTGGTCTGCGTCGCGCCTGCTCTGGCAGCGGTGCCGCGTCGGAGCGACAATGGCCGAGGGCGGGTTCACTGTGTGCGCGAGGTCGGAATACGGGCATCCTCGGTGGCACCGGTCCGTACGTCATCACAGCCGCCTGTCTGCCGATGGATCCGCGGCTCGGTGACGGCACCGGTTTCCCGGGCCGGGTTGCCACCCCACCCTGCGTGTGAGGGAACTTCCTCGCCCTTCATCAGGAAGGAGTCGGCGGCCAGCTGTGCGTGGTCGCCGATCGTGGTGCCGTAGTGGACGAACGCGCCGACGCCGAGGGTCACGCCCGCGCCGAGCGTGGCATGGTCGCATTTGAAGGCCCCGTCCTCCTGGGAGTGGCACTGGATGATGGACCCGGCGTTGAGGGTGCAGCCGTCGCCGATGGTGACCAGGGTCCGCTCGACCAGTGAGCAGCCGTCGTCGAAGACCCTGCGGCCGATCCTGACGCCCAACAGCCGCCAGACCATGCTCTTGAACGGAGTGCCGTTGAAGAGCTGCATGTATCGGTGGGTCGTCAGTTTCCAGAAGCGTTCATGGCGCCAGAACGGTCGCTCGTAGATCGAGCAGTACAGCGGTTTCACCGGCTGCAAGCCCGTGATGATCCGTTCGACCAGCGCGTAGAAGACAACGGTGAATATCAGGGTGAGCAGGCTGGTCAGCGCGATCGCCGACACTCCGGTGGTGGGGTAGAGGTCCACGGCGGCCATGGCGATGAGGGCGACGACGAAGAAGTGGAACCAGCGCATCAGCAGGTACAGGCTCGCAGTGACCGCGTTGTGCTTGTTCTTGGCGGCCAGGCGGCGGCGCAGTTCGTCGCCTTCGGCAAGGTGGTCGAACTGCTTGTCGCGCATCACCGTGCGCGGGATCTCGAAGCTGGGCGAGCCCAGCAGACCCACGCCCTCGCGGACGGGCCCGTCGATGGGGACCATGACCTTCGTCCCGAGCAGGCAGTTGTCTCCGGTGCGGCCACGTGAGGGGTAGGCGATGTTGTTGCCGAGGAAGCTGTTCGGCCCGATCGAGGCCGGGGAGAGGCGGAAGGACGTGCTGGAGAAGTCGGCGTTGATGATCGACAGGCCGTCGGCGACCATCGTTCCGCTGCCGACCTGACTCAGGTAGGGGGTGTCGTGCTTGACCAGCGAGCCGAAGTTCGACCCGGTCTGCTCGACACGGCACAGGTCGTAGCCGAGGCAGCGCAGGTAGTGGACGATCGCGGAGCTGTCGCCGAAGAGCAGGACGAAGAACCTGACATTGGTCATCCGCACGAGTGCCCGCTGCAGACCGTGGTGGAATCCGTACAGCGGGTAGATCCTGCCCGGTCTGATCGCCGGCCTGAGTATCCGCGGCGCCGCGTTCGCCGTCACCAGAGCGACCAGCAGGCCGCCGAAGAAGGCCACCAAGGAGGCGATCAGCGCATCGAGGTAGAACCCCGGGCTCGTGAAGGCCGGCTCCGGGTTCAGCAGGACATCGAGCTGCGGCAGCGCGGTGAGCACGATGCCCACGCCGGCCAGCGCAAGCGGCAGGTACACACCCAGCACGACCAGAAGCTGCGCCGCGGTGTAGAGGGTCTTCCGCAGGATGCCGCACGCGGTGGGCTCGACCGCCCGGAAGTCGGTGTTCGTCGGTTGCGCCGGCGAGCCGTGCCACGACTCACCGGCCGGGACGGCCTGCCCCGATTGGAGGGAGGAGGCGTGTCCCAGTTGGGCCCCGTCCCCCATCGACGTGTCGATGTCGAGGACGGTCTGCTCGCTGACGGTCACGTTCCGCCCGAGAGTGACCGGACCCGTCTCGATCACCCCGGCATGCGCCCGGTAGCAGGAGAAGAACACGTCTTTGCGGACGACGGTGCCCTCCTCGATGGTGAGCAGGTCGGTTCCGACCGGCACATTCCTGGAAAAGATTGCGACGTCGCGGCCGATGCTCGCGCCCAGCGCCCTCAGATACAGCACATACAGCGGCGTCCCGACGAACAGGCGCATCGGACTCGTACGGATCAGGGATTTCACGCACCAGAAACGCACGTAGCCGAGACTCCACACCGGTATGCGGCAGGCAGTGAAGCGGCCGATGAGCGTCCACTTGGCCACGACAGAAAGGGCGCACAGGCCCACGAAACCCATGCCGGCGAACAGTGCCGACCGCAGATAGAAGTCGGGCGTACCCGAACCGGCCAGGATCCACTCGTAACCGCGTGTCAACACCAGGGCGCCGAGGAAGGACATGCCCAGGAAGATCAGCAGCTGGAGCACCCCGCACACGACGTACTGCCACGTGCCGGCCGCTACCGGCGCCACTGCCCCGGCCGTGTCGTCGGCCGACGTATCGGCTGTCTCGTCGGGCGACGGATCGGCAACCGTCCCGGGCTGTGACGGGACATGCGAGCGGGCCGGATCGGCCTGACGAATGTCGAGTGCGGCCGCCAGGCTCTGGATCGTGGGGCTTCGGTAAATGTCCTTCATCGACACGGTGGGCAGGTCGTCCCGCTTTCGAACCCGGGCACAGAACTTGGCCATCACCAAGGAATCGGCACCCAGGTCGGTGAAGAAGTGACCGTCGACCGGCACCCGCTCCATCTCCAGGACACCGGCCAACACCTCCGCCAGCAGCACCTGCGTACCGACTGAGGACCCGGACGGCGACTCGACCACCACACCGGACGGCACGTCCGCCTGCGCCGGAGAGAGACCGGTCTCCGCGAAGGCTGTGGCCAGACTCTGAACCGTCGGATGCTGATAGACGTCCTTCATCGACACGGTGGGCAGGTCGTCCCGCTTTCGGACCCGGGCACAGAACTTGGCCATCACCAAGGAATCGGCACCCAGGTCGGTGAAGAAGTGACCGTCGACCGGCACCCGCTCCATCTCCAGGACACCGGCCAACACCTCCGCCAGCAGCGCCTCCGTACTGACCGCTCGCGTGTCCGTGGCTGTGTCGTCTTCGGCGGACACCGTGCGGGCCGGAGTGCCCGTGGGACCATCAACGCTGTTGCCGATCACGACAGTTCCCCCACGACGTTCTGGTCGGCACCGGCCCGTGCGGCCTGCGCCCGGTAGCCCCTTACGACAGCAGCCGGAGCACGGCAGCCGGGAGTCGCAAGGTCATGGGGCCCGTTCTGGTCCCAAAAAAAAGAAAACATGTGTCGTTCACCTGCAGTCGGTGCAAATCACTTTCAGTTTTCCTCGGAATCGTCTGGCCCGGCCGCACGCGTCCGGCGGTAGCAGCGTCAATTGCCGATCCCGCCGCGCCTTCCGGTGGCCAAATTCTCCTCTATCCAGTAGGCCTCATCGGACGAGCTCTGTCCTGATACTGGACTACGGGACTTGACACGACAAACCGACTCTGATAAACGGCGGCACCCTTCTGGTTTTGACGTACCCCACCGCATGCGGGCCGAGCCGGGGCGCCGCGGGACGGCGGGACGGTGCGGCTGTGACTGGTGTTTCCGCTGGTGGACTGGCTGATTGCCTTGGTCTCCGGAGATCAACGCCCCCGCTGAGCGGCGGGCAGCTTCAGCACGAGCGAACGAGCCGGGGAGTGACCGTCGGACCGCATCCGGTGAACGGGCGGCCGTCGTGCCCGACGGACTCCGGCCCGGGCCGACCCGATCCCGTCCCTGTCCCGGCCGGTCACCGGGGCGGTGCAGCGCTGACGGGTCGTTCCTCCAGACGGCGGCGGAGAGTCGCTTCGAAGTCCTCGGCGCGGGACAGCTGGACACGCAGCTTCTCGACCTGTTCCGCGGCAGCCTGCTGGTACCCGCTTACGCGCTCCAGCAGGGCCTCCCGCTCGCGGGCGTCGAGATCGGTGTCGGCGTCGAGGCGGTCGGTGGCATCCAGCAGCTCGCGCATCTGCTCCAGGGTGAAGCCGAGCGGCTTCATGCGGCGGATCTCCATGAGGCGGGCGACGTCGGCTTCGGTGTAGAGGCGGAAGCCGCCGTGGGAGCGGGCGGAGGGGACGACGAGGCCGGTCTCCTCGTAGTGGCGGATGGTGCGCAGGGACAGCTCGGTCCGCGCGGCGACCTCGCCGATCTGCATGTGCTTGCCGTCCACGCCGGTGATCCCCTGGTCTGTCCCGCTTCTGAGGGCCTCGTCCGCCGTGCCCCCGCCGATCTCTACTCTAACGTCAGGGTAGAGTTGCCGCCTGCCGATACGGTTTCCCACCGTCCCGCTGTGACGCATCGGGGCCGACGGCGCCCCCGGTGACGATCCGACTCCTGCAGGAGAGAGCGTGCGCGAGCCCTTGACGCGTGGCGCCGCCGCCTTCCCGCCGTGACGCTTCGTACGCGGACGTGAGCCAGAGCGGGCACGTCCGCCGGTCTTCGCTCCGCCCCCTCCCCCATGACCTCCGGCGTTCATGTTCCAGGCCGTCCGCGGGTCGCCGCTCCTGGTCGGTCCGCGCCGTTCCCGCACGCCCGGGCCTGCCCCGTCAGGGGCAGGCCCCATCACCGACGCCCACTCCAGCAAGACCCGAGAGTCGATCGGCCAGGGCATCGGGATTTCGCCAGGTCGTTTCCGACCCCGACCAGGAGCATCGGGGGGATGCCGGCCGGGTGGTCGATGTTCGCGATGAAGTCGCTGCCCTCGGGCTGGCTGTGGCAGAACGTGATCTCGGCGAGCTCACCCGGTCCGAAGATCCTGGATGCGTCGCGGAACTTCGGCAGCAGCGTGTCGAGCTGCCGCTGCAGCGCCCTCGGGTCGCCCCCGACGCCGCGGTCGGTGTGGTCGGCACAGTTCACGGCGGTCAGTGCCGCGCCTTCGTTGTCCGGCTCCTTCTTGGCGAGTTCCGCCAGGACCGAGAGGTCCCCTTTCTGCTCCAGCAGTCCCAGGCCGCGGGCGAGCTCAGGCCAACTCTTCGTGCCGTACGAAGAGTTCTCGCTCGCGAATGCCGGCGATCCCCGTGCCGCGGTCCTGAGTGAGCGGCGAGCGAAACTGCTCGGCGACCCGATGCAGGTCCGCACCTCTCCCGAGCCCCGCCGCGGCAGGCCCCCAGGTCCCGGCACAGATCCTCGACGCCGAGGCAGGGCACGGCCGACGGGCGATGGAAACCCTGCGACTGGCGACCCGGCGAACCTTCCGATGGGAAGTAGCGCTGCTTCGCCCCACGAGAGGCGTTGTCGCTTTCGCGTCGAGAGAGCGAAGGCTCTTCTCTTCGACTCGCCGATAAACAACTGCTGAAATCGCAGTTGTCTGCGGTTTCACGCGCGTGTTCAGCAAGCAGATCCGGCGCATGGTGGCGACAACTTCAGGGAGTCAAAGGTCGTTCACAGCGCAGACGGTCATGGAAGGGAGAATGTTCCTGCGGCACTCGACAAGCCGCTGATCCGGTTGGTGGCCAGGAGATGAGTCATGCCGGACTTGAGCGTATCGTGGCTGGCGGTGGATCGGGCCGCAGCCTCCGGGCCGGGGGTTTGGTGGCCATTCCCGCCGGGCTCTGACTGCCTTGCTGCGGCCGAAATATTGTCGCGCGCCCCAACGCTTCATCCCTTCACGCGGAAGGATCAGCAATGAGCACGGTCACCACTGATGACGGCACAGTCATTTTCTACAAGGATTGGGGGCCGCGCGACGGCCAGCCGATCGTCTTCCACCATGGCTGGCCGCTCAGCGCCGACGACTGGGACAACCAGATGTTGTTCTTCCTTGCGCATGGCTATCGGGTGATCGCCCATGATCGACGTGGCCACGGCCGTTCCACCCAGACGGCGACCGGTCATGAGATGGACACCTATGCCGCCGATGTGGCAGCGCTGACCGACGCGCTCGATCTGCAAGGGGCCTTCCACATCGGACACTCCACCGGCGGTGGTGAGGTCGCGCGCTATGTTGCGCGCGCGAAGCCTGGCCGTGTCGGGAAGGCGGTGCTCGTCAGCGCGGTGCCGCCGATCATGGTCAAGTCGGCCACCAATCCCGGCGGCCTGCCGATCGAAGCCTTCGACGAACTGCGCACGGCCCTCGCCGCCAATCGCTCGCAGTTCTACATCGACGTGCCGACAGGTCCGTTCTACGGCTTCAACCGGCCCGGCGCGAAAGTGTCGCAGGGGCTGATCGACAACTGGTGGCGGCAGGGGATGATGGGTGCGGCCAACGCCCACTACGAATGCATCAAGGCGTTCTCCGAGACCGACTTCAATGAGGATCTCAAGAAGATCGACGTCCCGGTCCTCGTCGCCCACGGCACCGACGATCAGATCGTGCCGTATCCGGATTCAGCGCCGTTGTCGGCCAAGCTCCTGAAGCACAGCACCCTGAAGAGCTACGAAGGGCTTCCCCACGGCATGTTGTCGACCAATCCGGATGTCCTCAATCCCGATATCCTGGCGTTCCTGAAGGCGTAGAGCTCGTCACAGGGTCGGTGTTTCTGAGCTGCCGCCGGCAGATGAGCCCGCAGGTGCGGCGTTCCCGGCGGACGGTCCGGCCCCGGGTCGACCGGGGCCGGACGGGCTCCAAGCACCACGTGCTGCCGCCGACGTCCACGAACGAAGTCCGGCAACCTGGCTGCATGAACCGCGACGACCTGGAGACTGCACTCGACCGGGACGGCAGCCCCTCCGCACGTGCCGCCCGCGGGCCGCGCTCGAGACAGGCGCGAACTTTGAGGTGTTCCGAAGCCAAGCCATCCCTTCCCGCCGGCTCTGGGCCATCTGGTCCCACCGGTACCAGGACTTGCTCGACATCGGCGTCACCCCTCGCCCCGGGCCGGCCGAGGTTGTCGCCAGACTGCACTCTGAGGAACAGCCCGGATCTACGCATGGACGATCTCGGGCTCGCAGCGACGGTCCATCGTCTTCCTCTCGGAGGGCCCGACCCGCTCCAACGCCTGCATTCACGGCAGCGCCACCGTCTCGAACCGGCCGCTCGGAACCTGTCTCCATCACCTTGGTGACCGGTGACAAGGTCACCGGTCACCAAGGTGGGCAGCAACCCGGCCGCCATCACCGTACGAGGTCCCGACGGAGGGAGTTCAGAGGCGAGGATCACAACTGCCGGGAAGGACACCTATGTCTACCCGGCCGCACCGTCACGCCGACCGACGCGATCAGCGCGGACGACGGCGGCAACGGCAGGGTCGACGTGGCGGCTGCCGGCGGTCGACCGGTGCGAGGTCACCGTTCCCGGCCCGGACGGCGCGCAGATCCCGGTCTCGATCTTCAGCCCCGGCGGGGCCGGTCGCACCACAGGGGCGTCGTGCATCTACTGGATGCACGGCGGCGGGATGGTCATGGGGGACCGTTTCTCGCAGATCGACATCCCGCTGGAGTGGCTCGACCGGTTCGGCGCGGTCGTGATCTCCGTGGACTACCGGTCGGCGCCCGAGGTCACCGGTACGACTCTGGTCGACGACTGCTACCAGGGTCTGCTCCGGGTCGCTGAGCACGCCGACGACCTGGGCGTCGATCCCGCCCGCATCGTCGTTGCGGGTGCCAGTGCGGGTGGTGGCCTCACCGCCGGAGTCGCACTGATGGCACGCGACCGCGGTACTCCGGCGATCGCCGGAGTACCGCGGTCGTCCGGCGATCGCCGCTCAGGTGCTGATCTGCCCCATGCTCGATCACCGCAACATCACCGCATCGAGCCGGCAGTACGCCGGCGGGCCCGGTGTCCGGACCCGCGAGATGAACGAGTTCGGATGGCGATCAGTCCCCTGCGACCTCGCCGACGAGGACGTCCCCAGCTACGTCTCACCTGCACTGGCCGACGACCTCTCGGGCCTGCCCACCACCTGCATCGACGCCGGCTCGGCAGAAGTCTTCCGCGACGAGGATGTCGACTACGCGACCAGGATCCGGGCAGCCGGCGGACAGGCAGATCTTCACGTCTGGGCGGGAGGCTTCCACGGATTCGACGCGCTGTGTCCGCAGGCACGGGTCTCGGCAACGGCGCGCCGGACGCGCAACGACTGGCTCGCTCGAGTCCTGAGCCCGGCTTCTGCGGTACAGCCCGGTTCGGCGGGTGTCAGCGCGGAAGAGTACCTGCCTCGGCAGGCACCTTGCCGGTCCGACCCTCGGCACGCTGACCTCGTGCCGCCAAAGCGTTCGAGGGACAGGGTCGGCACCACGGAGATCAGGATGATCGGGATGATCGGTATGCATGCCCGGGCATTCCTGTTCGGCCCGGAACGCCTCCTGAGGACCTTCTCGCCGGCACGGGCGCGGGCGTCGGCCGCTTCCCTGGGCAGGGTGCCGATCGCGTCCGTGAAGGGACGGCGCCCGGCTTCGGCCGACGCCACCGCCGGAACGCCGGTCGGCCTGGGTTCCGGGTGGCGCAGCGGGACAATTCGTGTGTTAACTGGCCCTTGTCGATGAGAGATGAGGTCGACCATGCCTCGTGAACAACGACACCGGCGATTCGGCCCGTGACCGGCAGCGACGCGGCGGCCCGAGCGGACAGCCTTGAGAAGGCCTTGTTCGAACAGGCCAGGGCCGGCATCGAGGTGTACGACACCGACCTGCGGATTGTCCGGGCAAACCCCGCGATGCTGGCCATCCGGGGCCTGCCCGCAGGAATGGTCGTCGGTGCCAAGCTCATGGACTTGGATTCCGGAATGCCCCTCTCGCCGGTCATGCGCGAGGTGCTGGAGACCGGAGCCACGGTGTTCGAGCGTCCGGTGCCAGCCGATCAGGGAAGTCGGCGTGAGTATGCCGTCACCGGGTACCCCCTGCGGGACAACGGACGGCTCATCGGCGCTGCCGCGATGATCCACGACGTGACGGAGCAGGTCCGCAAGCAGAAGGAGCTGGATCTTCTGAACGTCGCGCGCGCCAGGATCGGCACCTCCCTGGACGCGCTGCGCACCGCGCAGGAACTCGCCGACATGGCCGTGCCCGACTTCGCGGACGCCATCGCGGTCGACCTGCTCGAGTCCGTGTTCACCGGGGACGCGCCCCTGGGCCCGGTCACCGTCCGGCTGCCGATGAGGCGTGCCGCGTTCAAGGCCCGTGCGGGGGAGTACGGCGCCTACCCGGTGGGCAGCGCCAGCTACTACACCACCCCCACGCCGTACACGCAGGCATTGGCCGATCTGCGGCCGCGACTGGTCACGTCGTTGCCCACGGCCGGTGACTGGCTGGTCCATGACCGGCTGCGGGCCGAGTACATCACCCGCGCGGGCGTGCACTCGCTCATCGTGACCCCGCTGACCGTACACGGGCTCGTGTTGGGCCTGGCCAGTTTCTACCGGGCCGGCTCCCGCCCTCAGCGCTTCGACGAAGAGGACCTGTCGCTCGCAGCGCAGCTCGCCGATTGCACGGCGGTGTACGTGGACAACGCTCGCCGGTTCACCCGTGAGCACACGGTGGCAACCGCGCTTCAGCGCAGTCTGCTGCCGCGTGTGCCTCCCGGGGTGGCGGCGGTGGAGTCCTCCTACTGCTATATGCCGGGGCGCTACGGTGCCCACTGGTTCGACGTCCTCCCCCTGTCCAGCTGCCGGGTGGGTCTGGTGATCGGGTACGTGCCGGGGGAGGGCCTGCAGGCCTCCGCGGCGATGGGGCGACTGCGCACCGCCGCCTCCACCCTGGCCTCGATGGACCTGCCGCCCGACGAACTGCTGACCCACCTCGACGACGTGGCCCAGAGCCTGGCGCGGGAGCAGGACGCGGACCCGATGACACTGCACCACGCACGGCCCCCGTTCACCGCCTCGTGCCTCTACCTGACGTACGACCCGATCACCGGCCGGTGCGCGGCGGCTTCCGCGGGACACGAGAGTCCTCTGCTCACCAGCCCCGAGGGCGTCGTCAGCACGCTGGAGGTGCCGCGCGGGGCAGCGCTCGGCCAGGGCGTGCCGTACGAACTCCTCACCACGGAACTGCCGCCCGGAAGTCTGCTGGCCCTGCATTCGGACGGCAGCGCGGGCCGCTATCCGGCGGAGGCCGCCGACCGCCTCGCCCGACTGCGTGACGCGGTGGCCGACCCCACGTCCCCTCCCGATGAGATCTGCGACACGGCCACCTACAGAGTGCTGCGCGGAATCCCGCACGACGGGGCCGCGCTGCTCGTGGCCAGGACCCGGTGCCTCTCTCCGGACCGCATTGCCTCCTGGACCTTCCCGCCCGAGCCGCTCTCGGTCCGCGAGGCCCGGCGAGCGGCACATGGCCAGTTGGAGGAGTGGGGACTGGAGGAACACGCCCCCGTCGTCGACCTGGTCGTCAGCGAACTCGCCACGAATGTGATCCGCCATGCGACCGGGCCCATCCGGCTGCGTCTGATCCTCGACCGGACACTGACCGTGGAAGTCCGCGACGACGCCGACACCGCCCCGCACTTGCGCCATGCCCGCCTGCAGGACGAGGGAGGGCGCGGCTTGTTCCTCGTCGCCTCGCTCACTCGGCACTGGGGCACGCGGTACGAGGAGACCGGCAAGATCATCTGGGCCGAGCAAGCCCTGACAGGCGCCTGACGCCGGCCCTCGTCGGACCGCGCAGGACGCCGCTCCCCCGCCGGCCCTCAGAGCCCTCGCAGTGCCCCGCCGTCGACGGGCAGCATCACACCGCTCATGTAGCCCGCAGCCGGCGAGAGAAGGAAGGCCGCAGCCCTCGCGAACTCTTCGGGCTCACCCATCCGCCGCAGGGCGTTGTCCGGAGGCCCGCCGCCCGTCAGCCCCCCGAGTTCCTTCTGGCGGTCGGTGGCTATGTACGCGGGCATGATGCCGTTCACCCTGATCTTGGAACCCCCCAGTTCGTCGGCGAGTGTCTTGGCCACCATGGCAAGCCCGGGGCGAAGGCCGTTGGAGACGGCCAGCCCGGGAATGGGCTCGCGGACCGAGGACGACAGGACCAACGCGATCGACCCACCGGCCGTGAACGCCTTCGCGGCGGTTCTTGCCAGGCGCAGGGCCCCCAGGAACGTCGACTCGAAGGAGTCCCGCCACTCCTGGTCCGGGACCTCCATCGCGGGACCCACGGGCGGCCCGCCCACGCTGATGAGGGCGCCGTCCAGACGGCCGAAACGACGCATCGCCGTGCCCACGACCTTTTCGGCGGAGTCAGGGGCGGCATTGTCCGCGACCACGCCCACCGCATGGCCGTCACCGCCCAGGGTCCGGGCAGCGTCCGCGACGGATTCACCGCGCCCGGTGACGACCACCTTGGCTCCTTCGGCCGTCAGCACCTGCGCCGCGGCAAGTCCCAGTCCGCGGCTGCCGCCGGTGACCACGTAGACGTGGTCCTGCAATCCGAGATCCATTGCTGCTCCAATCCCGTGGGGAAGAGCGGAAAGAGGACGCAGTTGTCACGCAGGGGCCGACCCGCGCGTCCCGGGAACGTCCTGCACGTCCGATGCCACCCTTCTCGCCGAGAACGCCGGATGCCGGGGGTGGTGCGGTCGGTCCGATCCATGAGGACGGCGACACGCCGGCTCGCCCGGCTCCGGACAGCGGGTGCGCGCGATTCCGACCTCACCTCCCGCCCTCGGCCCGCATGTTCTGTTCCTCACCCGGTTCGGGCAGCACCCGACCGCCCTCGACAGCGGAGCGTGCGGGACTGTCCTGGATCACCACCAGGACGCGGTCCTCCGCCACCCCGGCGACGCGGCAAGCCGCCGTGGACAACTCCAGCGCCAGACGCGTCAAGTCCTCCTGCGGATGGCCGCGTCGCGCCCAGCCGCTGAGCAGCAGCGGTGCCCCCGGTTCTCCGCCGACGAAAACGCTGTCCACCGGCAGTTCGGGAAAGACCACGTTGACGTAAGCGGGCGGCACATGGTTGATGGCTGCGTGAATCCTGGTGATCTCAGCGGCCAATGCGGCCTTGGTCTCGGCCGTCAGCGTTCCCTGGGCGGTTGTGCAGGTGTAAATGGGCATATCGGCTCCTGGAGTCGATCAACATGCGTCCGGGCAGCCCGGTCTCTGGGAGGCAGGGCCGCCGGGTCGGCGCCGACGTCCGGGCCGGGTAAGGCACGGCGGTGAGCTCACCACTGTCCTGAGTCCTGGATCGGCACGGTCACCTCAGGCGCCTCAGAGCGTCTCAGAGCGTGGTCTTCTGCGGAGTGGTCACCACCACGACCGTGGGCCTGCCCGACTCCACCGCGGCCGTGAACTCCTTCTCGAGTTCCGCGGCGGTCGTGACATCGACGGTCCGGCAGCCGAACCCCCGGCCCACGGCGGCGATGTCCATCTCCGGAAGGTCCAGCCCGGGCACCCCCGGCGACGCCGGCCTGCCATCCGCCGGCGCGATCCACGTCGGGCCCCAGGATCAGGGCCGGCCGCTCACTCTCGGTGATGCGCTCGGCGAAGCGCCGCAGACGCTCGCTGTCGGGCGCGTAGGTCCGGCTGACCTCGCGCTCGACGGCGGGTCCGTCCAGGGGGTGGTTCCAGTCGTCGAGCGGGATGGAGAGGGACACCGGGCCTGCCGGCGGCTGCAAGGCCATCGCGTAGGCCCGCATGAACCGGTCTCGCACATCCTCGGCGCGGGCCGGCTCGTAGGACCACTTCACCCACGGCCTGGGCATGTTCGTCGCGTCGCGGTTGCCCAGGTAAGGCTCGCCGATCAGCAGCTCGCGATGCTGTCGGCCGGCCGTGACGATCAGCGGAGTGTGTCCGTGGTGAGCCGCGACAAGGTTGCCGATGCTGTTGCCGAGCCCGGCGGAGGAGTGCACGTTCACCAGTGCGGGACGACGAGTGGTCTGGGCGAATCCGTCCGCCATGGCGATGACGGAGGCTTCCTGAAGAGCCAGGACGTACGTGAAGTCGTCCGGGAAGTTCTGGAGGAACGTCTGCTCGGTCGACCCCGGGTTACCGAAGACGGTCGCCGGCCCCAGTGACCTCAGCAGATCGTACGTCACGCTGTGGACGGTCGCTTGCGTGCTCATGATAGGCAGTCAGCTCCCACAGCCCGGAGGGCATAACGCCCAGCCTCTGCACAGCAACGCTGCGCCGTGCGGCAAGCCTCCGGCTACTCGTCGAGGCAGCGCGTCGGACGAACAGGGGAAGCCAGGCGCTCTTCGTGTCCCCTTCCGCGTGTTCGCGGAAGGAGCCGCGCGCAAAGCGCACAGCCGTCGGACTCCTTACCTCTCCCCCGCAGCACCATGGCCGGGTGGAACGGATTCAGCGACTGAGGCCCATGCGAAGAGCGTCGAGCATGGTGTGCCGGAACTCCTCTGGGAAAACAAACACGCAGTGCCTACCGGATGGGTACGGGCTTCCGGACGCATCCGGGACACCATTCCGACCTTAGCCGCGTCATCTGGCATCCGCGACTTGGGCGGTGACCGGTGCGTCATCAGGTGGTACGGCGGCCGGCCGGGATACGTCCCTGGCAGGCTTTCGCCAGGGCCCCAGCCCTGCCTGCTCTCCGGGCCTCACCCGGGGGCGCGGCCGGGCCGCCCGTCGTCGACCGGGACGCGACCGCGCACGGGCGACGAGGTCAAGGTGCCGAGATGGATGGCGTCGCTCGATGATGCGACGGCCGGGCGGGCGCTGGTCAGGTTCCCCGACATCGTGCGCGAAGCCCGCCGCGTACTGCCCGGCGCGCGATTGCGCCGCCGGCTGTTCTGGCGCTACACACTCGTCTGGCACCGGCGCTGAACGGCCAGGCGTCAAGGCCCCAGCAGACAAGGAAAGTTACGCACCGCGCACCGCTGGACTGCCGATCCGGCGCTCTGCCCGGGCCACCGGGCCGGCAGCGGGTGCCGATTGGGTCGTAGGCAAAGACGTTGCCCTGCGTCACCACGGTCGGGGATGATCACGGCCGTGACCATAGTCTTCGCCGTCATCACCGGCGCTCTCTTCGCCTGGCTGGGCGCAATACTCCTGGGCCCCGCACACCTCAAGAGGTGGGTCCGCGACCGGTTCGTCCCGGAAGAGTACGGGCTCGTGCCCCGGGAGGAGCTGGACCCGAGGCGGGCCGGACCACCCTTGCCCGCCTCTGCGTACCAGGAAATGCAGGCCGTCGCGGACGCGGCCTGGGACGGCGACTGGCGGCCTGCGGCCGCGTATGTGGAGGCCGCGGGACACGACTGGGACGAGCGGTGGTCCCGGATGGAGTTCCTACAGGAGATCGCCGACGAAGCGGACGCCTGGGTGGACAGCTGGCGGCGGAGCCGGCCGGAGAACTGCGACGCCGCCACCCTCCACGCCCAGTTGCTGCTGCACCGTGCGTGGGCGATCCGCGGTGCCGAATACGCGCACAAGGTTCCGGCCGAGCGGATGAGGCAGTTCAGTGAGCTGCTCCCTGCCTCGATCACCGCCGCGAAGCAGGCAGCCGAACTCGATCCGCTGAACCCCGGTCCGTGGGTCGTCATGGTCACCGCAGCCCGTGGAGTGCAGTACTCCGGCGCCCAGTTCCGGCCGCTGTGGGACGGGCTCGTCGCGCGTGCCCCGCACCACTACGCCGGGCACTGGCAGGCCTTGCAGTACTGGTGCGCGAAGTGGTTCGGCTCAGACGCACTGATGCTGGAATTCGCCGAGCGCGCCGTGGGGAACGCCCCGAGCGGCAGCCCGCTCGCCGCTATGCATCTGCACGCGCTGGACGAGCTCGGGAAGCGCTCCTCGGCCCTGCCCTCGTCCCGCCAGGCCAAGGAACTGCTCGAAACCGTGGCCCGCTCCCTGAACCAGGTGCCCGAGGACGACCGACGCCTGGCCCGGCTGCGCCACAAGCTGGCGTTCCACCTCGGCAAAGCCGGTCTCCACGAGGCGGCATTGGACCAGTTCCGCCGCATCGGCCCCTGGTGCGGCGCGGCGCCCTGGGACGAGGAGGGAGATCCTGTCGCCGCGTTCGACCTCGCCCGGGGCATCGCCGCCAAGAAGGCCGGAACGAACCGGCCGACGACGTCCCGTGGCTAGAAGCGCCGGCCACGGCAACTGCCCAGCGGCATGAGCCAGGTCTTCATGATCCCGTAAGACCGCGTTCGCCCCGGCGCATGGGATCAACTCGCAGCCTGGTATGCGGCTAACCTTCGGTGGTACCAGCACGCCGGGGGGTCAACAGCCATCCCGGTCGACCCGAACTCATACACCGAGGGCGCGTTGCGTGAGAACGAGATGTCCATATTCGGCGTCTCCGCGGAAGAGGAGGAGCTTTACCGGCACTTCCTGCGTAATCCGGACACCACGATCGAAGACCTCCGTAAGCTCGGCGACGAGGGTCGGGATCCGGGGCGTTGTCTGGAGAGGCTGCGTCATCTCGGGCTCATCCATCCCACGGGAGCCGGCGGGCGCATCACTCCCGCCGATCCCGAGGTCGCCGTGGCCCGGCTCACCGACGCCCGGCTGCACGCGCTGCTGCAGGAGTTGCAGCGGGTCACCCACTCCCGGCACGTCGTGCAAGGGCTGCGCGCGGAGCAGGGGGCGTGGATGGCACCGCAGGGCATCGAGCAGTTGCACGGTCTGGAGGAGATACGCAACCGGATCGAGGACCTGGCCTTCTTCGCGCGCGAAGAGATTCTGTCCGTCGAGCCGTACACCAGGCTCTCGCCCGAGAACATCGAGCGGTCACGGCCGCTGGATCTGCGATGTCTCAGAAGAGGGGTGCGGATACGCAACGTTGTGCTGCGCGCGGCGCTCGACCACACAGCGACGGCAAGCTATATGCGCGAACTCGTCTCCGAGGGGGCGGTGATCAGAGTGGCCGAGAACATCTCGGAGCGGATTCTGGTCTATGACGGCGAGACCGCTCTCGTGCCGGTCGACCCTCAGAACACCTCACGCGGGGCGCTTCTGGCCCGCAGCAACGGACTTGTCTCGAACATCATCGCCCTGTTCGAGAAGATCTGGACGCAGGCCGAGGAATTCCCCACCACGGCGGACGTCGACGACGAGCAGCAGGGACTGACCGGCACCGAGCGGCGGGTTCTGGTGTCGATGTGCTCGGTGGGCAAGGACGAGGTCGGGGCACGGGATCTTGGCGTCTCCGTACGGACCTACCGGCGCCATGTCGCCGACATCATGCAGAAGCTGGGTGCGGCCAACAGGGCTCACGCGGCGCTGCTCGCCCGCGAGCGTGGCTGGGTGTGAACCGTTTTCCGGGTGTCGCGGCCACGGTCCTCGCAGGCTGTCAGGCGTGGTCGCGGGACCAGCCGCGCAGCGCCGAGTCCGCGAGGACCTGGGTGACGGCGTGGCTGACCGCGGTGCGGTCCGTGGTCGCGTCGAGTCCGATCCGCAGGCGGATGCGGTCGGCGGCGACTTCGGGGATGCAGGACCAGTGGCCCGGGAGGAGACCCAGCAGCCGGATCACGGTGGTCTCCCCCGCCGGGGCGGACCGGTCGTCGCGGACCGCGACGACGTCGACGTAGTCCACCGGGCTGGTCGTCATCATGTTTTTCCCTTCGTGTCACTCGGCGCCTGCAGTACGCGCAGTGTGGCAGCGGCCATGGCGGTGATACCGGCCGGGAGGGCGTTTCGCACGTCGGGGGCGAACTCCGGTGAGTGGTTGGGCGGTAGGGGCGTGGTGCCGTCCTTTGCCGCCCGCCACTGCCGGACCCCGGTGGCCCCCAGTATCCAGTACGCCGTCGGCACGCCGTCTGCGGCGAAGCGGGCGAAGTCCTCCGTGGCCGTGGACCCGGGCCAGTCGGTCACACGGTGCGGTCCGAAGGCCTCCTCGTGGCTCCGCCGGGCCAGCCGGCTCACTGCCGCGTCCGAGTTCAGCACGGCCGACTGCGAGGTGACGGTGAACTCCGGTTCCTTGGGGCAGCCGGAGGCCGCACACTCCGCCCGCACGATACGTTCCACCGCAGCCACCAGCCGGTTCAGCGTCGTGTCGGAGAACGCCCGGACGGACAGGGAGAGGCGTGCCTCGTCGGGGATCACATTGGGCCGGTCACCGGCGTGCAGCGAGCCGACGGTGAGCACGACCTGTTCGGTCGGAGAGGTCTCCCGCGACACCAGCGTCTGCAGCCTCAGGACCACGGCCGCGGCGGTCACCACGGGGTCGACGGCCAGGTGCGGGGCACCCGCGTGACCGCCTCGGCCGTGGATGGCCACGTCCAGCGCGACGCTGCCGGACATCACGGGCCCTCGCCCGTGTGCCACCGTGCCCGCGGGCAGCGGAGCGCAGTGCTGGGCCAGGACCGCGTCCGGTGTGCCGAAGCGCTCGTAGAGGCCGTCCGCCAGCATGGCGTCGGCTCCGGTGAGGGTCTCCTCCGCGGGCTGGCCGACCAGGATCACGGTGCCGTGCCAGGTGTCGCGGCTCTGGGCGAGGAGCGTGAGGGCGCCGGAGGCCGCAGCCGTGTGGAGGTCGTGACCGCACGCGTGCATGACCCCGGCGGTGGTGCTGGCGTAGGGCAGGCCGGTGCGTTCGGTCACGGGCAGGGCGTCGAGTTCGGTGCGGACCATGACCGTGGGGCCCGGCCCGTTGCGCAGCACGCCCACCACGCCGTGGCCGCCCACGCCGCGGGTGACCGTACAGCCGTCCTGCTCGAGCCGCCCGGCCAGGACGGCTGCGGTGCGGGCTTCGGCGCCCGACAGTTCGGGATGGGCGTGCAGGTCGAGATAGAGCCCCAGCGCGGATCGCAGTACGTCGCGTGGAATGTCGGTTTCGGTCATCGGCGCCTCAATGCCTCTTCCTGTTGGCTGCAGGGGGCGGTGAAGGTGTCGCCGGCCAGCGTGCAGGACCGGTGCGACAGACCTTCGGCGCCCGACTGACAGCAGATGTCAGCGGGGTGTCAGTGAAAGCCGAGGTGAGGTGAGAGGACGTGCGACTGCAATGGCTCCACGAGGGAGCCCTGCCGGAACCGCCGGTGGGCCCCGGTACCCAGGGAGAAGCCATGGCCACGAAGCCCGAGCTCGCCACCCTTGCCGACGAGATCCTGGAACTGGAGTCGGAGACCTTCGAGATCTCGGACTACTCCGACGCCGCCGAGGTCGTCCTGGCCGGTTCGACGTCCTGCTCGTCGACCTCGACCTGCTCCAGCACCACCAGCACCACCTCCTGCAGCGCCTGATACCCCAGGACGTCCGGACATCCGGACCGCATCCCCTTGTGCGTCCCCGTCGCACAAGGGGATCTTCCGCGTCCCGGCCAGGGCCGATGCGCGCAGGTTCACGGGAACGGGTGCGGAACGGCCTTGATCCCGGACTCGGGCAGGACACTCTCGCGCCGTCCCGCATCCCGCAGTGCGGTCCGCAGCCGTGGCATCAGCAGGGCCCGCTGCCGTGACCAGCCGAAGTCCAGCGGCAGGATGCCGGGAACGGTCGTGCTGACCGTGTACAGCCCCATCCGCTGCTGCTCCGGCGTCGTCTGGTCCACCGCGACGACGTCGTACCCCGCGCCCACCAGCCGGTCCCGCAGGAACCGCAGATCGTCCAGCAGGTCCTCGGTCCGCGGGCGGACGTCCGCCCAGTCGCCGAAGGTTTCGTCGAGCGGCAGCACAGTCGACGGCTCGAGGAACTCCCGCGCGTGCACGGCCATCTCCGGCAGTCCGAAGAGCTGGGCGTGGTCCTTGAGGTGCCGCACCCTGGTGTAGTCCCGTGCCATCGCCTGCAGCTCGCCATGGCGTTCGGCGACCTGGTAGGGAAGGTGCGGGATGTAGGTGAGGACCTCGGAGAGGGCCGATTCGACGGTCTCCTCCGGGTCGAAGCCGGCCGCGGCGCTGAACGAGAGCGTTCCCGGCCCGCCGTCGCGGCGCACGGCGAGCGCGGTGACCACCGGTACGGCGAGGTCCATCCGGGTGTCGAAGGCATGGACGTCGTAGCCGTGCAGCGCGGCCCGGTCGATCATGGCCCGGATCGCTGTGCGGCAGGTGCTCAGATCGATCTCGGTCGGCCGCGCCCGGCCGTACCAGGTCAGCAGGAACGCGTCCCGTTCGATCAGTTCGAGCAGGGCGAAGAGGATCGCCTCCACGGGACTGCCGCCGGTCGCACAGCCGTTGGAGCATTCGAAGACGAAGTTGTCCGCCTCCACTCCCGCGCTGTAGTGCGCGAGCCGCGCCGGGACGAGCAACGGGCGGTCGTCGCGCAGCGAGTGGCCCCATACCCAGGGGATCTCCCTGGCCGGGTCGAACGGGCTGACCAGGGGGTCCTGCTCGTAGGTCTCGGGCGCGTAGAAGCCGCACTCGGCCGGGTCGAGGACGGGGACGCCGTCCGCGACGAGTGTGTCGTAGGAGGCGGTGACCGGGGTGGTGCCGCGGCGGCGGTGCGTTCCGGCGTAGCGTTCCAGGCCCTCCAGGTGGGCGAGGGTGCGGCTCGTGGCGTAGCTGTTGGCCTGCCCGCTCCAGGTGACGTCGTTGAGGCCGGCGTAGCCGCGGACGAAGTTCGTGCCGGCGACCGGCGCGGTGGTGGTGGACGACGGGTTGATCCAGGTGCTGGATCCCAGCGCCCCGCAGACGGGGTTGGCCAGCGCCATCTCCGGCAGGGCGTACGAGCCGATCGGCCGCAGCCGGTAGCTGCCGGGAGCCGGCTTGGGTGAGGGGCGTAGCCGCATGTGCGCGGCCTCGGCGGTCTCCGGGATGTCCGACACGCAGGAGGGGCACAGCGGTTCGGGCAGCAGGGGGAAGGTCGCGGTCGCCAGGGTCGTGAGGTCGACGCGGGTGACCTGCGGCAGTGCGCGATCGGCCGCGCCGGTGGCCGGTGGCGTGTGGTGCCCGGTGAGGACCGCCTGGTAGACGGACCAGACGGCTTCCACGGTGTAGGGCGTCAGCAGCGGCCATGGAGCGGCGCCGTGCGGCTCGCCGCCCAGCTCGAGGGCCTCGCGCTCCGAGCGGCTGCGCAGCCGCTGCCAGCGCATGGCGAGACACTGCCCGCAGGCCGCGTCGTCGCCGCCCCATGGTCCGACCAGCACCGCCCGGGCGGTGAGCTGGACGTTTGCCGAGGGCCGCAGGGTGGCATACGGATCCGGGCGGCCGAAGCCGAGGACGTCGGCCGCTCCCAGCGGGACGACGAGCGGCACGGGCACGTCGGTGCGGCCGAGTGCCGCATGGCGCGCGGCCAGTTCGTCCTGGAGCAGCGTGCGGCCCTGTTCCAGGGGCGCGTCGGCGCGGGCGGCAGGCGTGGGGACGGCGGTCGTCACGACTGGTCGCTCCAGCGGAACGTCTTGAGGGCGATCGCCCCGAAGACGACGGCGAAGGCGGCGAGCACACCGCAGTCGACGGCGATGTCACCGGTGCTGCCGCCCGTGAGCGCGGCCGAGATGCCGTCGTTGAGGTAGCTCAGGGGAAGGGCCTGGGAGAGGGTTTGCATCCAGTCCGGCATCATGTCGAGCGGGAAGAACGAGCCGGAGAGGAACGCCATCGGGATCATGAGGCAGTTGGCGACGGCCGCGACGGCTTCCGGGGTCTTGGCGTAGGAGCCGACGATCACGCCCAGCATCAGGAAGGCCGTGACGCCGAGCACCAGGACCGGCAGGGCCCACGGCCAGCTTCCGGCGACGCTCAGCCCGAAGAAGGGCAGCATCGCGACGGCGACGAACATGACGGTCTGGACGGCGCCGATGGTGACGGCGAGGACGTAGCGGGACGCGAGCACCGCGGAGACGGGCGTCGGTGTCATCCGGATGAGGCGCAGGATGTCGTCGCGCCGCCATTGCATGAGGACGAAGGCGACGCCGAAGACAGCGGCGTTGCCGACGCCCCAGGAGAGGACGCCGGGTGCGATGTAGTTGATGTACGGCTTGCCGCTCTCCTCGACGTTCTGGCCATGGAAGATCAGGCCGAAGACGATCAGGAAGAGGAGCGGGAAGGCGAAGGTGAAGAAGAGCGTGGTCTTGTCCCGGGTGTAGGCCCGGTATCCGGCCTGGCTCAGCGCGGCATAGGCGCTCATGGTCGCAAGTCTCCGTAGGTGCGAAGGGGGCGGGGCGTGGTGGGGGTTGCGGCGTACGGCCCGGGGCTACGTCTTCGGTTCGGCCGCTCCGGTCAGTTCGAGGTAGACGTCCTCGAGGCTCGCGGTGCGGGTCTGGACGCCCTGCAGCCCCGCGATGGCGTCCACGGCGGCCAGGACGTGGCCGGCGTCCACGGTCTCCAGGACGATCGTGTCGCCGTCCAGCGTGGCGTGGTCGACGCCCTGGATGGCGCGGGCCGCCTCCAGGGTGAGCCGCTCGGCCGGTACCACCAGGCGGGTGGTGGGACTGCCCTGGGCGATCAGCCGGCCGGGGCTGTCCAGGGCGGCGATCCGGCCGTCGACGAGGATGGCCACCCGGTCGCAGAGCGCCTCGGCCTCGTCGAGGTGGTGGGTGGTGTAGATGATCGTGCGGCCTTCTCCCTTGAGGTCGCGCAGCACCTGCCACAGGGCCCTGCGCGCCTGCGGGTCCAGTGCGGCGGTCGGCTCGTCCAGGAAGATCAGCTCGGGTCGGTGGACGAGTGCGGAGGCGATGGCCAGGCGCTGACGCTGGCCGCCGGAGAGATCGTCGACACGGATGTCGCCCTGCTCGGTCAGGCCCACCGAGGCGAGGGCGCGCTCGGCAGCCGCGTGGTCCGTGCGGTAGAGGGCGGCCATGGTGCGCAGGTGCTCACGGGCGGTGAGGCGCACGAAGAACGCGGACGACTGGGTCTGGACGCCTATCTGCGGCAGCAGCGCGGGATTGCGCGGCCAGGGGCTGTGACCGAGGACGGAGACCGTGCCCGAGTCGGCCTGGCGCTGGCCCTCCATGATCTCGACGAGTGTGGTCTTTCCGGCGCCGTTGGGGCCCAGCAGGCCGAAGAACTCCCCGCGCGGGACGGTGAGGGAGACACCGTCGACGGCCTGGATCCTGCCGTAGCGCTTGTGCACGTCGTCGAGGGCGACGGCCGGGCCGTCCTGCGGGCCGGGGGTGGGGGGCATGGAACTCTCCTTCAGTGCGTACAAGGTCGGTGCGGTTCGGGCTTCACGGACTGCGGACTGCGGACTGCGCTCGGCGGTCGGCCGGGAGCGCCTGCTCATCGGGCTGCGGTCAGGAAGTGGTGGACAAGGAGCACGGCGGCTGTTGCCAGCGCGCCCAGAACCAGCAGCGCGCCGAGTCCGTAGGCGATGTAGGCACGGCGGGCGCGCGCCGGGTAACCGGTCGCGGCCTGGTCGCGCCGGACGGCGAGCCGTACGTACGTGCCGGTGGAAGCGGCGAGTTCGGTGGCCCCGAGCAGCTGGCCGGCGATCTTGTAGCCGTCGAGCGGAGGCAGCGGGATCAGCATGGTGAATGCCTGCACGCTGCCCAGGAGGAGGAGCGCGCCCAGCGCCTGGTGGGTGGCCGGGTCGAGCGGACCCAGCGACCACACCGCGAAGAACGGCAGCAGGAACAGCAGGTTCATCACGGCGCCCGCCCCGGCGGTGGCGATCCGGCCCCATCGGCCGTGCAGATGCAGGAAGTTGTCGACGGTGCAGTACATGATCACCACGGGCAGCCGCCAGCGCAGCCCGATCTCCGCCACCCGTCCACCGTAGTGCCGGGCCACCACGCCGTGGGCCAGTTCGTGCAGGGCGGTGCTCAGCCACAGCAGCGTGGCAACAGCCATCAGAAGTGCCGGATCGGTGAACAGGTCCGCGGTGGCGTCCAGCAGCCGGCCGAGGCGCAGCAGCAGGTTCACCTCCATGACGGCCACCAGCGTCAGCAACGGCAGCACCGTCCAGGGCGACAACAGGAAGCGGGTTGCCCGGTGCAGCCGGGCCGCTGTCGTGTCCGCGTCGGCGACCAGCCGGATGCTGCCGCGCAGGAGGCCGCGCGCGGGTGCCTCCGGCTGCGGGCTCTGCGGCTGCGGGTGCCCCGGGACCGTCGTCGGCCCGCCTCGCAGCAGCCCGCGCGCACCGAGCATCGCGAGGATCGGCTGCCAGTTCGCGTCCGCCAGGCGCCGCCCGAAGTGTTCCGCGTACTGCGCTCCCAGCTCCTCCAGAGTGCGAGTTCCGTCCATGCGGGAGATCAGGAAGTGCTCCTTGGTCCCGACCTTGAACGACTGCCCGCTCTCCGTGTTCTTGATCAGGTGAACGATGTCGGGGCCGTGCAGCAGCGGTTCGCTGATCAGCACGCCGGCACGGAGTTCGGGACGGTAGTGGGCCGGAATGGCGGAGGCGGTCACGGCATCTTCCCGGGCAGCGTTTCGTGCGGCGTTCCGGGCACCGCTCCGGGCAGCGTTCCGCGCAGCGCGCGGCCGAGTGCGTGGGCCAGATACGCCTCGTCCCTGATGGTGACGTGCAGCCTGTTGTTGGTCATGTGCATGTAGGGAGACAGCAGCAGGGGAAGCGCGACGGCCGGGTCGGTGACATGTTCGTCCCGCTCACCGTCCCAGGAGCGGAAGACGAGGTCGCCGTCGGTCGCCAGCTTCTCGGCGCGTCCACGCAGTTCGGCGCAGTGCTCGGCCCAACCGGCCAAGAACGCGGGCAGTCGGCCCGGCTCGCCGTCGCCGACGGCGGTGCGGATGCGGGCGAAGTGGGCCGCGAGACGAGGCGCCATGGCGGCGTAGTTGCGGTCGTACTCCTCGCTGCCGATGAAGCCGGTGCCGGGGAAGGCCCGGTGCCAGAACTCGTAGTAGCTGTCGAGGTAGTCGGCCAGCTCCGAGTCCCCGGGCAGGAAGGTGCCGGACATGACCATCATCAGCTGCGCAGAGGTACCGAGCAGGACCGTGCGCAGGTGGAGGTTCTTCGTGCGGAAGGCGTCGATGACGAGGTCGCTGGAGCGGCGGAAGTGCCACTCGGCAAGCTCGATCCCGGCGGGGCCGCCGTACTTTCCGTACTCCGGCTCGTACGGTTCGGCGCTGCGGGAGTTGTTGGGACGCAGCCGCATGCGGCCCTGGTCGTCCGTGTAGTGGCCGCGCTCGGCGCCCGGGAACTCGATCTCGAAGAGGGTGTTGTAGAAGTCGTTGAGGAATCCGGAGTCGACCTCGTAGAGCGCGGGCCGCTGGGCGAGGAAGGCGTCGACCGCCTCCTCGGTGCGACGCCTCACCTCGGCCTCGGCCTGGGGTGAGGACGGCTTGAGCCTCAGCCGGACGTGGGGCCCCTCCAGCCAGTAGTTGATGAAGAAGTAGCCCGCGATCAGCCCCTCGGCCTCCAACTGCTCCACGAGCGGTCGGACGCACTGGAGGAGCATGGGACGCGGATTGGCGGCGTAGAAGATGTGGGTGGCCTGCCAGGCCCCGGCGGTACCGGTAACGGTTGTGGGCGCGGGTGCGGGTGCGGGTGCGGGTGCGGGTGCGACGGTGGTGTCGGAGCCCGAAGCGGCACCCTCGGTGCCTTCGGTGTGGGCGTCGGCGGCGGTGGCGGTCATCCTCGGCTCTTCCGTCGGGTGGGGACAGCGGTCTCCACGGCCAGTTCGGCGACATGGCGGCCCCGCTCGGACATCACATGAAGGGCGTCCTCGTCGGGCAGCATCTCGCGGAGGACCACGCGGGCCTCCGCGGTCTTCAGCAGCCCTTCGAACGCCGTCAGCGACAGGGGGCTGTCGAAGTCCAGGTACTGCGGTTTGGCGCTGGTGGCGCCGCGCGATCCGCTGTCGGAGACCGTCGCGAAGACCCGGTCCGGCAGCCGGTGTGCGCGCCGGAACGCGTGCCAGCCGAGGAACCAGTCCTCGTCCGCCACTCCGGGTGACTGCAGCGGAAGCACGGCCGCGGGCGCGCTCCAGCTGCGCCGGCTCAGCACGACACTGCCGTGGCGCACCCGCGGCCTGCGGGTGACCCCCGTTGAGGGCTCGCTCTCCGGGACACCGCCCCACACGTTCAGCGGAGCCATCGAGGTGGGCGAGAGCAGCAGCAGTGTGCGGGGCAGTTCGGGCAACGCCAGCGGCACCAGATAGCCGAGATAGACCGGGACCACCTGGCGGCCCAGCCGCTTCGACCGCAGGACGAGCAGGTCCGCCTGCTCGTCGTGAGCGATGTACAGGTCGTCCAGGTGCAGGCTGAACTCCTCGGGGAGCGTGGCCGTCTCGCCCGGACAGACGATCTCGTACTCGGTCAGCCTCCCGTGCAGATTGAGGTTGCTGGTGACCGGCCCGCCGGTGATCTCGGCGAGCACGGCACCGTCCGGGCAGAGGTCCGTGGCGCGGCGCAGCAGCCGCTCCTCGAGTCCGTCGAAGCAGTGGGCGAATCTGCTGAACGGGAACGACACACCGCCGTACGAGCGGTTGAGGACGACCAGTGGGTCACCGCTGCCGGCGACGGCGAGCTGGACGTGGTGGCTCATCGGGGCGAACGGCCCGGTCACCGTGGCCAGTTCGTCGGACACGTCGGACAGGAAGGTGTCGTCGAGGACGATCTCCTCGCCGTCCTGTCCGGCCTCCCACAGTGCGCGCATCCGTGTCACGAAGGTCTGGCGGGCGGCATCGAGCGCCTTGAGCTGGGGCAGGCCCAGCCAGTTCTCCTCCGGCACGTACTCTCCCGCCGAGTCGAAGGCGGTACGCCGGGCGGTGAAGGAGATGTACTGGTCGAAGAAGTCCTCGTGGAAGTCGTGCACCAGCTTCAGCAGGTCGTCGCAGCGCCCGCCCTGGCCGTACCGGGCGAGGAAGAAGCCCTTGAACGTGATGCGCTGGGGCAGGGTGAGGTCGAACGCGGGCAGGATCCGCTCCACCGCGGAGAGCGGGCCGGCCGCCGACCGCGTCCATGTGTCCAGGGCCAGTTCGCCCCCGCGGCCGGCGGCCGCATCCTCGTACAGCACCGTCTGCGGCACCCTGCCGCGTTCGGCGCCCAGTTCCTCCTGGATGGTGCGCAGGTCGTCCCGCAGCCGCGTGAGCAGCCGGCGCCGGCCGGCCGGGTCCGCGTCCGAGAAGCTGTCCACGCAGGCGAGCGGCGCGCCGAGGCGGTCGGCCAGTTCCGCGGCCCACGGACGGCCGAGTTCACGCAGCGATCGCTGGAAGGCGCGCAGCGGATCGACGTCGTGGACGCCGGTGCGCAGGCTGGGCACCTGGACCATGCCGAGGTCCAGCAGCGCACGCAGATACTGCTCGGCCTCGCCGGGCGGAGCGCCGCGGTCCGCGGCGAGCCAGTCGGACAGCTCGCCGTAGCGGAGGCTGCCGCGCTGTTCGAACAGTCCGATCAGCCGCTCCAGGGTGCCGCTGCGACGCAGGAAGAACAGCCGGTCCTTGACCGCGTCGAAGGTGACGGCGGTGTCGTCGTCGCCGGTGGTGATCCAGCGGCGCACATAGCGCACCCGGTCGTCGTCGCGGCCCCATCCGGGTGCGAGCGCCACCGGCAGGTCCGCCCGGCGGGCCGGGTCGGCGACGACGGCCTGGGCGAGGCGGTCGAGCGCGGTCACGTTGAGGCGGGCACGGCTCGTCCAGTGCTCGTCGATCCGCAGCTCCAGCCCGCCGCCGGCGCCGGTGCCGGTGCCAGCGCCGGTGCCGTAGGCACCACAGGTGCCGTCGGCGTCGCCCGACTCACCCGACTCGCCCGACTCACCCGACTCACCGAAACGGTCCGTGAACTCGCCGGGCATCACTCCGGTGAAGGTGCTGAACGGGCTGGTCTTGCAGGCGGTGCGGTACAGATACGACAGGAGCGAACGCTCGATCTTCCGCTGCTTCTTGGTGAGCACCCGGGCCGGCTGCTCGGCGAGCTCCCGCAGATAGCGGTCGAGCTGCGCGTCCAGCGTGGGGGACGCGAGCAGCAGGCCCTTGCGCAGCCGCTCCTCCCCCGCCAGACGGCCCAGCGCGGCGCGACTGCGACCAATCTCGGCCGCCAGCAGTGCGGCGCCTTCCGCGCGGAGCGCCGCGAGTGCGCGCCGGTCGGTCAGCCACCGCTCGAGCGCGCCACCGGCGGCCGCGTCCAGCGCGGCAACCTGGGTGACGGCGGCGTCCACGTCCCGCGGCAGCCGGTTGTTGAACACCTCGCGGCGCAGTTTCAGCAGTATCCGCCGGGACGCCTCGTCCTCGTTGCGGCCGATCAGACCGTGCAGCAGATCGCCGACGGCCTCGCCGGCGGCACGCAGCCGCTCGGACTCGCGCAGTACGTCGTCCGCCCAGCGGCGGCTGTCGGGACAGCGCAGCTCTCGCACGGTGTCGACGGGCAGCCCGGCGACGCGGAGCATGAACGGCATCGTGGTCCTCCCCCTTCCGGTACCCATCGGTCAGGCGATCTCGTACCGGAAGTCGGCGGGGGCGGGCCGTTCATTGCCCACCATCATGATCAGCAGCGGGGCCTCGCCCGTCTCCCCCAGGCCGAGTTCCTCGATGTAGGAGACGTTGTCGAACCCGAGGGCCACACCGCAGCCCAGCTGCAGGGCGGAGGCGGCGGTGTACAGGCTCTGCGAGATCGCTCCGATGGTCGCGTTGACCAGCCGGTAGCCACGGTCGCCGACGGCGTCGAGCACGGCGGTGGTGCGGATCGTGGGCACGAGGACCGCCGCGGCCTGCTCCAGGTTGTAGTTGGCCAGGAAGTAGTTCTTCTGCAGGAACTCTCCCGGCGGGCCCGCCTTGACCAGCCGGAGGGTGTGCGTCGCCGGATCGTAGGCGTAGACACCGGCAGCCACGCCGTCGACATGGCTGACGAACGCGTAGAGCGCCGCCAGTCGGCTCGTGCCGGCGTCCCCGCCGAGCGCGGCACCCCTCGCCGCTGCCGACAGGCACGACGCCAACTGTGCGGCGTCCATGGGGCGTTGGGCGTCGAAGCGGCCGAAGCTGCTGCGGCGCCCGCGCAGCGCGGTGCGCACATCGGTGTCCAGCGGCCGTGGGGCGGGAAGCGCCACGGCCGGCCTGCCCGCCCTGGCGGCGGGGGCCGCCGCCGGGGCGAGCGCGTCGAGGGCGGGCCGCTCGGCGGCCCGCTCCGACGTGACGGCCTGCATCCTCGTCACAGCGTCGAAGGTGAGGACGGTGCGCGAACGCTCGACGTCGCGGCGGCGGACCTCCGCCGGCCCCGTCACGGGAACGGGCCCGGGCGCGGGCAGGGCCACGCCGCCCTTCCAGCGCAGCGGTACGACCGCGAACACGCCCTCCTCCTCGGTGCGCAGGCCGAGCAGCCGGGCCAGCCGCTCCTCGTCGAACCACATCAGCGGCTCGACCGACAGACCCTGCGCCCGTGCCCACATCCGCCAGGTCTGTACCGCGGTCCCCACGTCCATGGTCACGGCGTGGAACGAGAAGGAGTTGTACTTGAAGGCGTTCTGCCAGTACTTGATGCCCAGCACCAGGAACTGGTCGGTGTCCGCGCCCGGGGCGCCGCCGCCGAGCGCCTCACGTACCTCACCGGAGACGTCCCCGGTGAGCAGCCTCTGCATCGCGTGGTGCCGGGTCGCGTAGTAGTGCACCCCGGGCGGTACGGGTCCGCTCGGGCCGCAGACCCAGTAGACGCTGACCGGGTAGAGGCCGCCGCCGGAGGCGGTGCCCCGCGACCAGTTGGCCAGCGGATAGAACGGCAGTGCGTCGAGGTCGGTGTTGGCCTGCACCCCGAGCCGGCGGCCGGTGAGGCCGTAGGAGTCCCGCAGCATCCCTGACAGGGTCACCAGGTCGAACGCCCGCTCCGGGGCGTCAGCTCCGGGCCCCGCCAGCCCACGGTCCAGCGTCGCATCGGCCGGGTAGTCGCACGCGGGCAGCGGCAGGGCGTCCGCGCCCGGGTAGAACTTGGTCTTGCGCGGGCCGTCGGCCCAGTTGGGGACGAAGTCCGCCGGGGGCATCGGGACCCGGCCCCGCTGCATGATCGCAGCGGCGTAGTCATGGGCGTACCCCATGGTCTGCTCCTTGTCCGTGCGGTGCCGGGCCGGGCCCGGTCAGGGGAAGGGATGGGGTGCGGGGTTGAGGTCGGCAGGGACGAGGTCGCGCTCCCGCAGCCCGGCTTCCCGCAGTGCGGTGCGCAGCCGGGGCATTCCGAGGGCCCGCTGGCGCGTCCAGCCGAAGTCGATCGGCAGCAGCCCCGGCACCAGCACGCTGACGGTCCGCAGGCCCATCTCCCGCTGCTCGGGCATGGTCTGGTCGACGACGATCACGTCGAATCCGGCGCCGGTGACGGTGTCGACGCAGCGGGCGAGGTCGTCGCGCAGATCGTCCGAGACGGGCGGCACCGAACCGTTGCCGTAGAGGGCGGCCATCGAGTGGAGAGGCCGGCGGGGCTCGCCGGGCTCACCGATCAGGAAGTGGGCGTGCCGGCCCATCTCCGGGACTCCGTATGCGAGGGGATGGTCGTGCAGCGCCGCCACCCGGGAGAAGTCCTCCGCCATCGCGCGCAGCCGCTGCTCGTCGCGCTCGGTGCGGCCCTGGAGGTTGACCGCGTCGGTGGCGATCTCGCACAGCGCCCCGGCCAGGGCGGCCTCGGGGTCGAGTCCGGCTCCGGCGCCGAAGCACATCCGGCCCAGACCGCCGTCGTGGCGGACCGCGACGGCGGTGACGACCGGGATGGGGAAGGAGATGCGGGTGTCGAAGAACCGTGCCTCGTAGCCGTACATCGCGAGCCTGTCGACCATGTGGCGGGTCGCGGGCCGGCTGCTGGTGCCCGGGGCGATCTCCGGGAGCCGGGCCTGCCCGTACCAGGTGAGCAGGAAGGCGTCCCGCTCGACGACCTCCATCAGGCCGAAGTAGACGGCTTCCTCCAGGCAGCCGCCGGAGGCACAGCCGTTGGAGCTCTCCTGGACGAACCGGTTCTCCAGGCCGGGCGCGTGGTAGTACGTCAGCACCTCGGGCACCAGGACCGGCCGTGCGTCGCGCAGCGACCAGCCCCACACCCAGGGGACGGCGCGGTCGGGGGTGAAGGGCTTCACGTGCGGGTTGGCGCGGTGGAAGGCGTCGGAGTACAGCCCGCACTCCCGTGGATCGAGCGCGTGCTCGCCACGCGCCCGCAGCCCGTGCAGTGAGTCGCGGACCTCGGCGCGTTTGGCACGCGAGCGCATGCCGGCATACCGCTCCAGTCCCTCCAGTACGCCGATCCGCAGGCTGTCGCCGAAGGTGTCGGCGTGACCGCCCCAGAACGTCTCGCGCAGATAGGTGCCGGACCGCATGGAGAAGCACCCGATGGTGGCGGAGGTGGACGTGGAGGACACGTCAAGGACCACCGACGGGCCGAGCGAGCCGCACACGGGGTTGGCGAATGCCTCGACGGACAGGTCGTAGTCGTCGATGTCGCGGATGCGGAAGCTGCCCGGCCCGGTCTTCGGCGCGGGGTGCAGGGTCAGCGCGGCCGTTTCGGCCGTGTCCCGCTCGGGTTCGGCACAGCGCGGGCACTCCGGATCGGGTACCAGCGGATAGTGGCGGACCGTCAGGGATCGCAGGTCCACGAGGTGTACGGGCGGGAAGCTGCCGGTGTCCGGCCCGCCGCTGGAGGTGAGGGCGGCGATCAGTGCGGCCAGCGCGTCCGCCGTGAACGGCGTGATGTACGGGGACGTGCCCGCCTCCTTGGTGCCGGAGCCGAGTTCCAGTGCCTCACGCAGCGCGATGGACCGCACGGCCTGCCAGCGGCGCTCCAGGCAGCGCACGCATGGGCGGCGGCCGTTGCGGCCGCCACCGGGGAGGGGCCCGACGACGGCGTGGTGCCCGTAGATCCGCACGGGTACGGGTCCGGCGGCGTCCGGGACCGCTGCTGCTCCGGCGCGCGCATCCGCGACGGTGGGTTCGACGGTGGCGGGGGTCGTCTGCGGTGTCTCGGCCGCGAAAGCGTTGTGCGCGCCCAGGGCGGCGACGTCGAGGGGCGTGTCAAGCGCGTGCAGGGCGAGGGTGCGGTGGAGCATCGCGGTCAGCTCCTGGCAGGACCGCTCCCGGACGGGTGTGGACTCGGTGGACTCGGTGGGCTCAGCGGGCATCGGTGCCGTTCCCGTGGCCGGCGGTGAGCAGGATCCGCGCAGTGTGGATGCCGCCTGCGGGCAGGTCGGCGGGGGTCGTGGCGACGTGCAGCACGTCCCGCCCCGAGGTACGCAGGCGATTCAGCACCGCGTCGAACGTCGTTCCGGGCGCATCTGCCGCAACGGGTGCGCCGGTCACGACGATCGTGCCCGCGGCCAGGTCGGTGACCAGCGGGTCGCCCGTGTCGATCTCCCCTTCGGCGTCCTCGTCGGTGTCCTCGGCGGCGAGCTGCACCTGGCCCAGCAGGTCCCGTAGTGCGGCGCACGCCGCCTGGCGGCGGTTCAGGCCCGCGGCCACCGCCCAGCGGGCGCTGCCCCCGGCACCGCTCTGTCGTGCCAGGACCACCTCGGCGGAGGAACGCGCGCCCTCACCGAGGTCCAGCAGCTCCGCCTCGATGCCGAGATTGACCGCGGACTTGAGCAGGAAGACCAGCTCCGGGTCCTGGTCCCGGTCCTCGCCCGGGGTGACCGGCGCGACCGGTGTGCTGCCCCGCACCGCTCGCAACAGCGCGTCGTGCGCCAGCGCCGACAGCAGTCCGCGTCCCGCCGCCTCCTGGGCGCTGCTGCCCGCGCCCGCACCGGCGGAACTCGCGAGGACCACCCGGTCGCGGTTGTACGGACCGAACGGGCGCACCGCTGCCGCCGGCACCCTGACCTGCTCCTTGGACAGCAGCGAGGTGGCGGCGACCCAGGCGGTGACATCGGCGGCGGTGCCGGTGCCGCTGCCTGTGGTGAGCACCTCCGGCCCGATGGCGGGCAGTTCCTGCGCGTGCGCAGTACCGCGCCGCACCGGCACCACGTGTTCGACGTAGGTCTCGGCCGCCGCGTACATGGCCCGCATCCGTGCCCCGGCGAGATGGTGCACGTCGAACGCGGCGACAGTGCGGCGCACGCCGTTGCCGACGGCGACCTGGATGCGGCTGACCTTCAGCGGGGTCTGCGTGAGGGGTTCGTCGTCGAAGCGGCTGAAGACGCCGGCGAACGGACGGACCAGGGCGTTGCTGATGCGGTTGAGCTCGTCGACGACCGCCTCCGCCTCGCGGGCGGTCTCCACCGTCGCGGTCTCGGGGACCGCGAGCGCGCCGGGAGCCTCGGGCAGGGGCTCGGCCGGCGCGTGGGCGGCGCAAAGCGTACAGCGCGGGTGGGGCTGCACCGGCTCGGCGACGACGTCGAGCGACTGGAGGTTCTGCACGAGGATCTGACGGTCCGTCTCGGCCGGCAGGGCTCCGGTGGCGATGCGGAAGGTCTCGTAACCGAGCAGATTGCCCACCATGGCGGCGACGGGGCCGAACAGCGGGCCCTGTCCGAGCGGTCCGGCGTCGGCCGTGGCACCCGCCACCTCGCTCCACACGCCGGCCGCGGCGCCCGCGTCATGGTTGCCGCCCAGCCGCAGCACGGCGCACGACCAGCAGCCGGCCGAGCCGGCGGTGCTCAGCGGCCCGACCACGGCCAGCTCGCCGAAGGTCCACACCGGGATGAGGGTCTTCCCGCCGGGCACGCCCTCCCGCAGCAGCCGGTGGACACGTGCAGCGGCGCCGGCGCCGGTCACCAGCACCGCGTCGTACTCCTCCAGGGCCGGCCAGCCGGCGTCGAGCGCCACGGCCTCGATCCGTACCGGGCAGCCGTCCTCGGCGGCCTCGGCGGCCTCCGCCGCCACCTGGGCGACATCACCGGCCACGGCGATCCGCGCGCAGCCGTTGCGCACCAGGCTCAGCGCGCACCAGCGGGCCACCGCGTCGTCGCCGAGCACCGCGACAGCCGTCTCACGAAAGCGCCCGAAGCGCTGCGGAGCCTGGTCGGTGTAGTGGTCGACATAGGCGATCTGGGCGGCGAACCGGCGGGCCACGGCCTTGTCCCTGCCGCCCTCCGGGTCGTCGTCGCTCTCCGGTATGTCCCGAGCGAAGCCCCGCTCGTAGAGCGTCTTGACCAGCTCGGCCGCCATGGTCTGCTGCTGCGGGCTGAAACCGGCGCAGATCTCGGCCAGGCGGTGCAGGCCGGTCAGGTGGGGCACCATCAGCGACGCGAAACGGTAGGCCGTACGGCCTGTCAGGTGGAAGCCGCCGTCGGCGTTGTGGAAGATCACTCCTCCCGGGGTCCGGGTGAAGAGCACATCGCGGCGGATACGGGGCCGTGTTGTGGCAAGAGAGTCGAACACCGGTCTCGCGTCGTCTGCTTCGATGACATCGGCAGCCATGACCTCACACCTTCTGCGTGGGAGAGTTTCGTCGCGGGTCTCTTCTGCGCGCGTAGACGCGCAGCAGTTCATGCGTCCGGTAAGGGCCCGGAGGTCCTTCTTCGAGCAGGCCGGCGTCGGCCAGCCGCTCCAGTACGTCCTCGGTCTCGCCGACGGGCAGCCCGAGCAGCGCCGAGCAGTCCGTGGCGTGGAACTTCTCCTGGCCGAGCCGGCCGACGTGCAAGAACGCCTCGGCCGCCTGCGGACCGAGCCGGTCGAGCGCCGAAGCGAGCACATGGCCGACGGACAGGTGGGGCGATCCCGGCAGGGACAGCCCGGCGAGCGGGTCTTCGCCGAGCCACGCCGCGCAGTCCGCCAGCGACAGCGCCGGACGCGTCAGCAGCCGCGCCGTCACAATGCGCAGGGCGAGCGGATAGTGGCCGCAGGCCTCGGCCAGCTGCCGGGCCGCTTCCGGTTCGGCGGCCACCCGGTCGGCGCCGAGCGTCGCCTGCAGCAACTCCAGGGACTCCTCCTCGTCGAGCGGCGCAAGCCGTTGCACCCAGCCGCCGTGGGTGGCGATCAGACCGGCGAGACCCATCCGGCTGGTCACGACGGTCGCGACGTCCGGTCGTATGTGCAGCAGGGGCCGGACCTGGTCCGGGTCCACGACGTCGTCGAGCACGAGCAGCGCCCGGCCTTCCGGTTCCGAGTCCCGCAGCGCGGCCGTCACCGCTCCGGCCGCCTCGGCCGCGGTGCGCGGCGTCCCGTCCGGGCGAACCATGCTCACGAACAGCCGTCCGGCGGGAAAGCTGTCGCGCACCAGATGGGCCACATGCTGGGCGAGCGCCGACTTCCCGATGCCCGGCGCCCCGGACACCAGCACCGTCACCGGCTCGGGGCCGCCCTGTTCCACAAGTCGCGCGGCGATCGCCGCGGCCTCGGCGGCCCGGCCGGTGAACGACGGCACCACCGGCACCGCAGTGACGAACGACGTCTCGGCGAAAGGCGCCTCGGGCGCCGCGACCGTGTGCCCGGTGCGGCCCGGGTCGGCCGTACTGCCAGGCCGGCCGGCCACAACGGAGGGGCCGCTGTGATGTGTCGTGCCGGCAGTCCCCACAGCCGTCCGATCGGCGTCCGCCGTGGGAGCGGCCATCAGTTCACCGCGGACCACGGCCGCACCTGCGAGGGCCGGCCGGAGGGAGACGGTGCGTTCCTGCCGTTCACCGGGCCTGCGGCCCAGGTCTTCCCCGCGCAGGATCGCCAGCTCCAGCTCCCGTAGCGCGGGAGAGGGGTCGACGCCCAGCTCGGAGCGCAGATACTCCTTCACCTTCCGGTACTCGGCCAGCGCCTCGGTCTGCCGCCCGGTCCGGTAGAGCGCCTCGATCAGCTGCTCGCGGAAGCGCTCATGGCCGGGGTAGGCGCGGGTGGCGCTCCACAGCTCGACCAACGCGTCACCGGAAAAGCCCAGTTCGAGCTGCAGGTCGCACACGCGCTCCACGCTCCGCAGCCGCTCCTCGGCGAGCCTCGGCACCTCGTCGCGCTGCAGCACGTCGGACCGGACATTCGCCAGCAGCGGCCCCTGCCACAGGGTGAGCGCCTCCTTCAGCGTGTAGAGCTCCTTGTCCCGGTCGTGAGCGGCCCCGGCAGCGAACCGCACCCGCTCCCGGAAGTCGATCAGATCAAGGGCGTTCGGCCCGGCGGTGATGCGGTAGCCGCCGGGCACGGCCTCGATCGGTGTCTCGGTGACGCCGTGCTTGACGAACAGCCGGCGCAGGCGGAGCACACAGGTCTGCAGAGCCGCTCTGGCGGTGGCCGGCTGCTCCTCGCCCCACATGGCCCGCTGAAGGTATTCGACGGAGACCACGGTGTTGGAGTGGAGGAGGAGCGAGGCCAGCAGGATGGTGGGTTTCGAGGGGGGCAGGACCACGGTGCTCGGACCGTCACAGATGCTCAGCGGTCCGAGAAGCAGAAACCGCATCGCCCTTCGCCTAGTCCCAGCCGTTGACTTGCTTGCACAGGGCGAGCACCGGCTCGGGCAGCACGATCCCCTGCCGCGCCGCGGCCTCCACGCCTCTGCAGAACGCCTGCGCCGCTTCCTCCACGGGACCATGGCCGCCGGTGTCGTGCTGGGACGCGACCTGCGGCGCCGGGGATCCGGGAGCGGGGCTCGCGGTGGCAACACCGGCGGACATGAAGAGCGTTGTGGCCGCAACACCCAGTGCAAGAACGACACGCACACCGCGGGCACGCTTGTTCGCAAGTGACATCAGGTACACGTCTGCTCCCTGTGGCTCACGTGATGAGGGATTTCCGCCAGGTGCGACCTTGCCAGGACCCGGGCGGCCACAGCGGCCGGGAAGTTGTCAGCATGATGCACCGGCCGCTGCAGCTTCGTGTCACCGCAGCAAGACGCGCGTAGCTGGACCACTGGAGGTGCGCACGCGCATCCTCCTCGGAACGTGACCACCGAGCCTCGCCGTATGCTGCAGACCGTCTGCGGACTGATGGAAGGGCCAGCACACGGTGGGCGATTCGTTCTTGCCGGTCTGCGACGACCAGCCGCACAGCGTCGTTCCGACTGCCCCTTGCCCCCCGGGGCATCGAGGTCGAGAAGATACTCCACAGCCAGACAGGGATGAGTTCGTGGCGCTGCAAGGCCCTCTTCGGACAACTTCCCGTGCCCGTCCTCGAGAACGCGTCGGAAGAAGACGCCAACGCCATGGTCACCGAACTCCGTGAAGCAGGTGCACATGCCGAAGTAAGGCAGTAGGGTCCGGCACCGTCCTCGCCACGACAACCATCATTCACGGCGCCCTCACCGGTCAGTTGGTGGCGGACCGGACGTTCGCACCATGACGTTCGCACCGCGGGCGCAGATACGGGCGCGCCTCCTACGGGCGGATCACAGGTAGTCGAAGAACCGGGTCCACCAGGTTGCCCCCTCGCTGTACTCGCCCAGAGGCGTCACCCCGTCGTAGGGGCGGCACATGGCACGTTCCGGGATCAGCACGTAGCCGAGGGAAACCACCGCGGCCTCGGCCGTACGGCGGTCGGCACGAGTCAGGGCGCCTTGCGCCTCTGCCTCGTCCAGGTCCAGGTAGCTGCCGGGGTTCTCCGCGGCGACGACGGCGAAGGCACCGAAGTTGCTCAGCCGGAACGTGATCCGCTTTCCGGCGGCGGTCATCTCAGCCGGGACGACGACATCCCCGTGAAAGCTCGCGTCCTGAACAGCGGTGTCGACCGCGCAGCGGCAGTCGAAACCGCTCTCCAACCGCTCGACCAGAGCATGGACACGTGCGAGGGCCCGACGGTGGTCGAAGCCGTCAGGAAATTCCAGGTGATCGGGGCCTGCCGTCCGGTCGACCGCACGCAGCACCGCTTCGATGTCCGTCTCTGTCACCACGAGTGTGTACTGTCGCACACACCCTCCTCGGCGGTGGCTCCCGCAGGAAGGCGCGGCACCAGGTGGAGACAAGGCGCCCTCGCGGTCGACGACCAGCCGCACACCCCGGTGGCGATGCCTCCAGGCTTTCCCGGGGCCCCGGGAAAGCCTGGAGGGCCCTCGGGTCACCGCCGGAGGCAGGCTGCCTTCGCGGGCCGGCGGATCTCGTCCGCGTTGGCGCTCCTGCGGATGAGTCCTATGGTGAGAAGGGGTGCACAGGCTTTCCCACGAGTTGTTCACCAGGGGAAGGGACATGATCATGTCCGAAGCCACGCGTCACCGTCCGCTCCGGCGGACGCACGACGATGCCGCAGGCATCACGGCCACCATCAACCGGGCAGCGAACGCCGCGGGCGCTGCGGGGCGGGCCGCGGCGGGTGCCGTACGGCACCCGCAGGCCGTTGTGGACCGGTTCCGGCATCTGCCTCACGCGCTGCCACTGGTCCGGCAGGCGGTGGCCCCCATCCTGACCGGACGGGTACGCAACTGGCGTGGGGAGTACGCATACACGCTGGGTGAGCAGGCATTCGTCTACGGTCTTCCGTACATGTACAACGCCCGGCTCCGCCACCAGTGGGTGACCCAGCCCCGTGACCCGGCAACAGTGCCGTACGCCGCGGTCAACCATTTCTGGCACGCGCAGCAACTGCTGGACGCCTCGTACCAGGACGGCGGATGTCCGAACAACGACACCCTGTACTCGACCGCGTGGGTGGACCTGCGCAGCGAGCCGGTCATCCTCTCGCACCCGGACATGGGTGATCGCTACTTCTCCTTCGAGCTGATGGGCATCACCTCCGACAACTTCGACTACATAGGTCAGCGCTCCACTGGATCGAAGGCCGGTCATTTCGCGATCGTCGGTCCGGACTGGAGCGGGAGGCTTCCCGATGGTGTGCGCCGTGTCGCGACCGCGCCGAGCCCGTGGATCCTGATCCTCGGCAGGACACTGGTCGACGGCGCGGACGACGTGCCGAACGTACAGTCGCTCCAAGCCCAGTACCGGCTCACCCCGCTCAGCTTCTTCGGCCGGGACGGCGGGGCCGTTGACCAGACGCAGCTCCCGGCGAGCCGCGAGGTACTGGCGCCGGCGGACCCCGCGCAGGACCCGCTCGGCCCGTGGAAGACGCTCAACGCCATGCTCGCCGAGAACCCGCCACCGGCGCACCACGCAATCCTGCTCAAGCAGTTCGCCGAGGTCGGCATCGGTCCCGGTCTCGATGTCGAGGCCCAGCCGGAGACGGTCAAGCAGAACCTCGTCCGGGCTGCGGCTGTCGGTGTCCCGATGCTCAAACAGCAGATGCTCAGCGGCGATTGGGCACATGTGGTGAACGGTTGGCGCTATCCGCCACCGCAGATGGGCCGCTTCGGCGACGACTTCCTCAAGCGCGCCGCCGACCAGTCGCTGGCGGGCATCATGGCCAACGATCCAGACGAGGCGGTCTATCTGCTCAACTACGACGACGCGGACGGGAACAAGCTGTCGTCCGGCCGGTACACACTGCATTTCGGCGCGAGCGCGATGCCGCCCGTCGACGCCTTCTGGTCCCTGTCCGCGTACGGCGACGACATGAACCTGATCCCCAACCCGGTCGGCCGCTACTCGATCGGGGACCGCACGCCCGGACTCGTCACGGACCCCGACGGTGGTGTGACCATCCATCTGCAGTCCACATCACCGGGAGAGGACCGCGAGCCCAACTGGCTCCCCACGCCCGAAAACGGCACCTGGTTCGTGATCCTGCGCATGTACCGGCCGCACCGCGAGGTCGTGGACGCAGCGTGGGAATGCCCTCCGCTCACCCGCGTCGACTGACCCGCCCGTGCTGGACAGAGGCCTTGAGCTGGAAGATTCGGCGCGACTGCCGACTCCGGGGCGGGTGCCAGTTCCTTCCGTCAACTTCTCGGCCGTAAACGACCGAGCTTGTTGACTCGGTCTTCTACACCTTGTCGCGCTCCCGACTGCCCCCTACGACAGGGCGGTCACGGGTCGCATCTACCAGCGAAAGGAGGTGTTCAGGTCCTT
>NZ_JBSFDW010000026.1:0-135848 GCF_053594115.1 Streptomyces sp. NPDC001970
TCACCTCATGAGGTTCAACGCCTCAACCGCCCTTCACACTTCGCAAGCTTCGTAAGCAGGAGAGAAGACGTTCCATGGCTGAAGTTCTCGTCTATGTCGACCACGTGGACGGTGCCGTCCGCAAGCCCACCCTGGAGCTGTTGACGCTGGCCCGGCGTATCGGTGAGCCGGTCGCCGTCGCGCTGGGTGCCGGCGCCGAGGCGACGGCCGCCACGCTCGCCGAGCACGGTGCCGTGCGGGTGCTGACCGCCGACGCCCCCGAGTTCGCCGACTACCTGGTCGTGCCGAAGGTCGACGCGCTGCAGGCCGCCCACGAGGCGACCTCGCCGGTGGCGGTGCTGGTGCCGTCCTCGGCGGAGGGCAAGGAGATCGCCGCCCGGCTGGCGGTGCGGATCGGTTCGGGCATCATCACCGACGCCGTCGACCTGGAGGCCGGTGAGGCGGGTCCGGTGGCCACGCAGTCCGCGTTCGCCGCGTCCTTCACCACCAAGTCCCGGGTGTCCAAGGGCACCCCGGTCATCACCGTGAAGCCGAACTCGGCCCCGGTCGCCCCGGCCCCGGCCGCGGGCGCGGTCGAGGCCCTGCCGGTGTCCTTCTCGCAGCAGGCCACCGGCACCAAGGTCACCGCCCGCACGCCGCGCGAGTCGACCGGACGCCCGGAACTGACCGAGGCCGCGATCGTGGTCTCCGGCGGCCGCGGCGTCAACGGCGCCGAGAACTTCGCCGTCATCGAAGCACTGGCCGACTCCCTGGGCGCCGCGGTCGGCGCCTCGCGTGCCGCCGTCGACGCCGGCTGGTACCCGCACTCCAACCAGGTCGGCCAGACCGGCAAGTCCGTCTCCCCGCAGCTGTACATCGCCTCCGGTATCTCCGGCGCGATCCAGCACCGGGCCGGCATGCAGACCTCCAAGACCATCGTGGCCATCAACAAGGACGCCGAGGCCCCGATCTTCGACCTGGTCGACTACGGCGTGGTCGGCGACCTCTTCCAGGTCCTCCCCCAGCTCACCGAGGAGATCAACACCCGCAAGGGCTGAACCACGACACACCACCCCCCGGGGCCGCACGGTGCACCACACCGCGCGGCCCCACGCCGTTCCAGGAGACCATTGACGCAGGTCAGTCACCCGGATAGCTTCACCATGCGGATTGTTGATTCCGGCAGGCGGAAGTGGCGAGAGTGTGGAGGGTGTCGTAATGGGTCAGCACGAGAAGGTGGCGACGAGCCTCGCCGGCGCGGTCAGCGAGAGCATCAGCGCCTCCCTCGCACCGGTGGACGCGGAGCTCGCCCGCCGCTACCCGGGTGACCCCGGCACCCGCCAGCCCATCCACACCGTCTACGTGCCCGGCGACGCCTTCGGTTCCGACACCATCCACTCCTGGGGCGGCCAGGCGCTCGCCGCGCTGGACGAGCACGCGCCGGACGCCGCGACCCTCGCGCGCGTACTCGACCTGTCCGACGAGCTCGCCGAGCCCGTGTACAGGCGCGTACGGGCCAAGCTGGAGCGCGAGCCCGTCGAGGACCTCCGCGTCGACTTCGAGGACGGCTACCACGGCCGTGACGAGGACGCGGACGCCGCCCGCGCCGCCCGGCTGATCTCGGGGGCGTACGAGACCGGGACCGCAGCGCCGTACATGGGCATCCGGATGAAGTGCATGGAGGCCGCCGTACGCGACCGCGGCATCCGCACCACGGACATCTTCCTGACCGGCCTCATGGAGCACGGCGGTCTCCCGGAAGGCCTCGTCCTCACCCTTCCCAAGGTCACCTACCCCGAGCAGGTCAGGGCGTTCGTCCGGCTCCTCGAAGCCTTCGAGAAGGCCCACACCCTGGACGCAGGCCGGATCGGCTTCGAGATCCAGATCGAGACCAGCCAGTCCATCCTCGCCGCCGACGGAACCGCCACCGTGGCCAGGATGATCGACGCCGCCGAGGGCCGCGCCACCGGTCTGCACTACGGCACCTTCGACTACAGCGCCTGCCTCGGCGTCAGCGCCGCGTACCAGGCGAGCGACCACCCGGCCGCCGACCACGCCAAGGCGATCATGCAGGTCGCCGCGGCCGGCACGGGCGTCCGCGTGTCCGACGGCTCCACGAACGTGCTGCCCGTCGGCTCCACCGAGCACGTCCACGAGGCCTGGAGGCTGCACTACGGCCTGACCCGCCGTGCGCTGGCCCGCGCGTACTACCAGGGCTGGGACATGCACCCGGGCCACCTTCCCACCCGTTACGCCGCGGTCTTCGCCTTCTACCGCGAGGGCGTGGAGGCCGCCGCGGCCCGCCTCGCCGCGTACGTCGCCAAGACCGAGGGCGACATCATGGACGAGCCCGCGACCGCGAAGGCCCTGAGCGGCTATCTGCTGCGCGGGCTCGACTGCGGTGCGCTCGACGAGGACGAGGTCACGCGCCTGACCGGGCTGAGCCGCAAGGAGCTCGACGGATTCGCGCGGCCTCGGCGCGGCGACCTCACGGCAACGGCCCAGTAGGAACAGCCCTGCAGGACCAGCCCTGCAGGACCAGCCCTGCAGGAACAGCCCTGCAGGGCCAGCCGGGTAGGGACAGCCCGCTGGTCGAGAGAGACCGGCCCGTGCGGGACGCAGCGGCGGGCAGCGCCGCCGCGGCCCCTTCGTCGACGCCGCCGGATGGTCGGCAGCTCGCCGCCGGGAGCTCCTCTCGGCCTGCTGAGAGCGGTGCTTCGCAGCCCACCGGGCCCGACGGCGGTGCCGCCACCGGAGGCGGCGGGAACGGAGGTTCGGACTCAGGCGGCGGCTCCGGCAGCAGTGGTGCCTCCACGACCACCGGCGGGAGCACCACCACGGGCAGCGCCACCACCGGTGGCGGCGGCGCCCCGTCGCCCGCCCCGGTGTGCCACTCCATCGGTGGTGGGAAGCACAACTGCGAGGTCTGGCGGACAGCGAAGCCGTACAGCCACTCCGGCAGCGAGACGGGCGTCCTGAACGCGGGCACCAACTGCTTCCCCTGCCAGGCCGACCTGGGCCGCCGCGAGACGTACGGCCGATGGACGACCGTCTGGTGGGCGCGCACCGACGACGACAGCGGCAGCACCGATGTCTGCGTCGGCGTCGTCCACATCAAGGGCGGCGACAACGACCACCCCGTCCCGGGCTTCCGGGTCTGCTGACGGGCGCGTTCGAGGACGGACCGCCGACGGGCACCCTGCCCACTCGACGGCACCAGGCACGTCCGGGGGTCGGGGGCGGAGCCGCCCCGGTGCGGGAAGGGGCGGAGCGGTGAGAAGGCCCGCCGCAGGCGCCGCCCTAGAGTGGCGGCGGCACCTCGCCCGACCCCCGCGCCAGCAGCCTGGTCGTGAGCTCGACACGCGTCGGCTCCTCGGCCACCCCGTCGAGCCGGCGGAACAGCCGCTCGGCGGCCGTGCGGCCCAGCGCCGCCGCGTCCTGCGCGATGACGGTGATGCCCAGCAGGTCGGCGAGCTCGATGTCGTCGAACCCGACCAGGGCGACCGGCTGTTCGCGCCCCGCCAGCACCCGTACCGCCGTCACCGTCACCCGGTTGTTGCCCGCGAAGATCGCGGTGACCGGGTCGGGCCCGGAGAGCATCGCCTCCACGGCGGACGTGACGCGCTCGGGATCGGTGGACCCGAGCGAGACCCACCGCTCGTCGACCGGCAGCCCCGCGTCCTCCATCGCGGCGCGGTAGCCGCGCAGTCGCTCCGTGGCGGTGTGGATGCGCGGCTGGTCGCCGATGAACCCGATCCTGCGGTGCCCGTGTGCGACGAGATGGGCAACGCCCTCCCGGGAGCCGCCGAAGCTGTCCGACAGGACGACGTCCGCGTCGATCCGCCCGGCCGGCCGGTCCACGAACACCGTCGCGATGCCCGCCTTGATCTCGGGCTCCAGATAGCGGTGGTCGTGACCCGCCGGGATCACGATCAGCCCGTCCACGCGGCGGGCGCACAGCGCGAGCACCAGCTCCTGCTCGCGGTCCGGGTCCTCCGCGCTGGACCCGTTGATCAGCAGCGCGCCGTGGGCCCGGGCGACCTCCTCCACGGCGCGGCTCAGCGGACCGTAGAAGGGGTCGGCCAGATCCTCCAGGACCAGCCCCACCGACGCCGTACGGCCCTTGCGCAGCACCCGTGCGCTGTCGTTGCGCCGGAAGCCCAGCGCCTCGATGGCCTCCTGCACGCGCCGCTCGGTGTCCGGAGTGACGCCGGGCTCGCCGTTCACCACCCGGGAGACCGTCTTGAGGCCCACTCCAGCACGGGCGGCCACGTCCTTCATGGTGGGCCGGGTGCCGTAGCGGACGGTCTCGGGGCGGCGGGCGAACTCGGCCACGGTGCGCTGTCCTGTCGTCGTCGGGGTGCCCCTTGTGGGCGCCTGGCGGTGGGCCCTGCGGACACGTGCGGTGCTGTGCAACGCTGTGGCGTCGAGCATAGGCCCTGGACAACGTTGTCAGGGCAATGGAGACTGGTCAACGAAACCGCTCCGTCCTGACTGCCAGTCCCTTGGAGATCGTTCACCGATGCATAACGACCTCGTCGCCGCGCTCGACATCGGCGGCACCAAGATCGCCGGAGCGTTGGTGGACAGCAGCGGCAGGATTCTCGTTCGGGCCCAGCGGCCGACCCCGGCACGCGAGGACGGCGAGACCGTGATGCGGGCGGTGGAGTCGGTACTCGGCGAGCTCGCGGCGTCGCCGCTGTGGCTGCACGCGACGGCCGTCGGCATCGGCAGCGCGGGGCCGGTGGACGCCTCCGCCGGCACGGTGAGCCCGGTCAACGTGCCAGGCTGGCGCGGTTTCCCCCTGGTGGACCGGGTCCGTGCCGCCTCCGGCGGACTCCGCGTCGAACTCGTCGGCGACGGAGTCGCGATGACCGCGGCCGAGCACTGGCAGGGCGCCGCCCGCGGGTACGACGACGCGCTGTGCATGGTGGTCTCGACCGGCGTCGGCGGCGGGCTGGTCCTGGGCGGCAAGCTGCACCCCGGGCCGACGGGCAACGCGGGCCACATCGGCCACATCAGTGTGGACCTCGACGGAGACCTCTGCCCGTGCGGTGGGCGCGGGTGCGTGGAGCGGATCGCGAGCGGTCCCAACATCGCGCGCCGCGCCATCGAGAACGGCTGGCGGCCGGGGCCCGACGGCGACACCTCGGCTGCCGCCGTGGCAGCGGCGGCAGCGGCGGGCGATCCCGTCGCCGTCGCCTCCTTCGAGCGGGCGGCGCAGGCGCTGGCCGCCGGGATCGCCGCGACCGCGACTCTGGTGGAGATCCGCATCGCCGTCATCGGCGGGGGAGTGGCGGGTGCGGGCGATGTCCTCTTCACTCCGCTGCGACGGGCCCTGCACGGCTACGCCACGCTGTCGTTCGTCCAGAACATCGTCGTCGCCCCTGCTCTGACGGGCACCGACGCGGGCCTCCTGGGCGCGGCGGCGGCCGCGTCGCCCGCGCTGCGCGGGGAGGCGGCGGCGACGCTGAACGGCTGACTCCGGGGAGGGGGACGGGTGCCTGCGGCGGGCCTTTCCCCGCCCCGCCCCTTCCCGAACCGGGGTCTCCGCCCCCGCACCCCCGCGTCCGGCTCGGGCTGCCCGCCGAATTCCTGATAGCCCATGACGGTCGCGTCGTCGCAGCCGAGTACGGCGAGCACGTCTACGACCAGTGGTCGGTGGACGAACTGCTGGCTCTGACAGCTGACGCACCGCGGCCGGAGCCGACGGGCCGAGGCCGAGCCCGGCTCCGACGCGCTGAGCCCGGCGCGGGCAAGGTCAGCCGCGCGGGTGCCGGCCCTCCGTCGGCTGGTGGGGGACGACCACCAGGAACGCGTCCGTGTCGAGGTCCATCACGACCTCCGCCGGCAGGCCCTCGTCACGCCGGGCCCGCGCGAACTCCTCCGCAGGCCGGCTGCCCCACGGTCCCCCGGCGGGAAACACTTCCAGCACCCTGCGGCGCATCTGCGCACCCCCCTCGTCGTCGTGTTCCCCAACGACGCTTCCTCCGGATCTGTTACGGCCGGGCCCCGCCGGGCCGTTGCTCGTACGGACCCGGCCCGTCCGACTCATCCGGTGACACGGGTTTCCGTGGCAGGGTGTTGCGGGCAGTCCACTGGGGGCTACGGAAGAGGGGGAACCGTGATCGTCTGGATCAACGGTGCGTTCAGCGCGGGCAAGACCTCCACCGCTCGCGAACTGATCGATCTGATCCCGAACAGCACTGTGTACGACCCCGAGGTGATCGGTGGTGCGCTGCGGTATCTCCTGCCGCAGAAGCGCCTCGACGAAGTGACCGACCATCAGGACCTGCCGATCTGGCGCCGGCTGGTCGTGGACGCGGCCGCCGCGCTGCTCGCCGAGGTCGGCGGCGTGCTCATCGTGCCCATGACGGTGCTGCGACAGGAGTACCGCGACGAGATCTTCGGCGGGCTCGCCTCCCGCCGAATACCGGTCCGCCATGTCCTTCTCGCCCCCGAGGAAACGATCCTGCGAAGGCGTATCGCCGAACGCGAGGAACCCGACATCCCCGACGCCGAACAGCGCGTGCGGCAATGGGCGTACGACCACATCGAGCCCTACCGCAACGCACTCGGCTGGCTCACCGCCGACGCCCATGTCGTCGACACCTCGTATCTGACACCCCGCGAGACCGCCGAGGCGGTCGCGGAGGCCGTACGCACCGGCGCCGCCGGGATCTGCGAGATCGTGCAGACACCCGAGCCGACCGCCGAGACCCTCGCAGCCGGGGTGCTCCTCTTCGACGACGAGGACCGGGTGCTGCTCGTCGACCCCACCTACAAACCGGGCTGGGAGTTCCCCGGCGGAGTGGTGGAGCAGGGCGAGGCCCCGGCGCGTGCCGGGATGCGCGAGGTCGCCGAGGAGATCGGCATCCACCTCGAGGCCGTACCCCGCCTGCTGGTCGTCGACTGGGAGCCGCCGCGGCCCCCCGGCTACGGCGGTCTGCGGATGCTCTTCGACGGTGGGCGGCTCAGCGGCGAGGCGGCCGCGCGGGTGCTGTTGCCCGGTTCGGAGCTGAGGGGGTGGCGGTTCGCGTCGGAGGAGGAGGCGGCGGGGATGCTGCCGCCGGTCCGCTACGAACGGCTGCGGTGGGCGTTGCGCGCCCGGGAGCGCGGGACGGTGCTCAATCTGGAGGCCGGCGTGCCCGTGGGGTGACGCGGCCGGGGCCGCACCGGCGTTGTGCGGGCAGCCCACGGGGTGGGGTGCCTGCGGCGGCGTTGCCCCCACCCCAATCCTTTCCGAACCGGGGCTCCGCCCAGGACCTCGGGGGTGTGCCCGGTACCGTGCGGTCGGCCCGGGTGTCCGTCCGTCATCGAACTCCGGACGGTCTCAGCAGGTGCCCGGTGCCGCCGCCGTGTCGGCCGTCACCGGGTCACCGTGGCTGCAGCACAGGGTGGACGGCGCGAGCGCGGCCAGTCGGCGCATCGACGCCTTCGCCCGCTCGCGGTCCACGTTGAACACGCGCAGCATCACCTGCCCCACGGACGCGACCGCGTCCCCGGTGAACAGCACACCGTGGCGCGGCAGATGAAGGGCGATCGAGCCGTCGGTGTGGCCCGGGACGTGCATCACCCGGGCCCCGCCGCCGAAGGCGAGCTCGTCGCCGTCCTCCGGTTCCCGGTCCACCAGGGTCGGCGGCGCCTCGGGCACGGTGAGCCCATGCTCGTACAGCGGGATCTCCCAGTCGAGCAGCACGGGTTCGGGCACGGGAGCAGCGCCGCGGATCACCGGCGCGTCCAGCCGGTGTGCGAGCACCTCCGCCCCGTACCGGTCCGCGGGTTCCCGGGCCGCGCCGACATGATCGCGATGGCAGTGGGTCAGGACGATCCGGCGGACACCCGTGGGGTCGAGCCCGAGGTCGTGCACCGCGGCCTCGACGTCCGCGGCGGCACGCACATGGCCCGCGTCGACCAGGGTGAGCTCGTCACCGTCGCGCCAGAGGTAGGCCTGGCCGATCGGGAACGGAACATGTGCAGCTGAGGCAGTACCTCGCTGACGTCCATGCGGCGAACGTACGTGCTCCGTGGGCCCGCCACACGGATGTCAGCTCTCCGCGAGCTTCGCGGTGCGCTTCCCCCTGCAACCGCATGTGGTGCGACGGTTGCCGCCGCTGGTCGCCGGTCCGACAGTGTGATCAGTCGCTGACGGTTGAGCAGATCGAGGCATGGTCCGAGGGCGCAGCAGGGTAGCCAGTTCGGTTCGCGAGACGTTCTGGCAGGTCGGAGCCATGGATAGGGCTCTGGACCACATGACGGGCCTGCTGGCGCCGTTGGAGAAGGGGGACGGGTGGAGACGGCGCGGACTCGAGGGCCCGCTCAGACCGCCGGTGCCTCATTCCGCTGGACGACGATCATCGCCATGTCGTCGTCCAGCGGACCTGCCGCGTACGCCTCGAGATCGGCCGTGATCTTCTGCACCAGTCGTCGGGGCGCCTCGTCGGTCCAGGCGGCGGCGCGCTCGGCGAGCGGATAGAAGGCGCCCTGCCCGTCGCGGGTCTCGCTGACACCGTCGGTGTAGAGCAGGAGCCGGTCCCCGTAGGCGAACGGGAAGGTCGCCTGGACGTAGGAGCCGTCGGACAGCCAGCCCAGACCGAGGGGCGGAGCGGGGTCGGGCACACTCAGCGCGGTTGCGGTGGCGTTGCGCAGCAGCAGGGGCGGCGGATGCCCGCAGCTGATCACGTGGACCACCGGCTCGTTGTCCGGGATGTCCACCACCGCGGCGGTCACGAAGCGCTCCCCGACGTCTGCCTCGGAACCCGAACACTCCGAGAACGCCGCCAGACCCCACCGGACGGCGCACTCCAGATACTCGACCAGTTCCGGCAGCGGGGGCTGGCGGTGGGCCGCAGCGTGAAAGGCGCCGAGCATGATCGCGGTGTCGCTGATCGAGGCGAGGCCCTTGCCCCGTACGTCCCCGATGACCAGCCGGGTGCAGTCGGAGGCGCGGGCGACGGCGTACAGATCGCCGCCGATGCGCGTGTCGGCCTCGGCGCTGCGGTACTCCGAGGCGATGGACACCGGCCCGGCCCGGTCCGGCAGCGGGCGCAGGACGACCCTCTGTGTCGCGTCGGAGACCGAGCGCACCCGGCGCAGCTCCAGTTCGCGGTGGTCCCGCAGAAGGGCGAAGAGCACCAAGAGGGCGGAGAGCGCCGCGAGGGACGCGAGCTCGACGAGGACGCTCTCGGTGGTGAGGGTCCCCCGCTCCGCCCCGGCGACGACGAGGGACACCACCGCCAGTCCGCCGATCAGCGCGGTGAGCCGCGGCCCCGCGACGGCGGCGGTGACCGCCGGGGCCACGACGAGCAGGTGGGCGAGATGGATGTCCGGCGGCAGGAAGCGGTCGGCCACCGGTATGGCGACGATCAGCACCAGGGGCCCCACCAGCCACAGCGGACCGGGCGCCGACCGGCGCCAGGCCCGCACCCTCTCGGCCAGTGGCGTCGTGTTGGTCGCAGGTGTCACGTCGGTGCTCCAGTGCTCCTCGCCCTACACCCCGCCAACGCGCCGCCGACTGTCGCTCATTCCGCCGGTGCCGCGAGGGGCCGACGATCCGCCGGATCGGCGAGCCGGTCAGCCTCTCCAGCACCGGATCGGTCGCCCATCAGCTCGGCCCCCTTCAGGAGCCGGACCTGATCAGCCGCGGCGGCGACGCCGGCGGTCGGTCCGCCTCGGCAGCCGGCCCACCCGAACCGGCGGGACCGACCCGCCTGGGGGAGTTGCACGCGTCGGTCACACACACCGACGTGCGCCTCGACCGATGCGTGCCACCGGAACGGTCACATGGCCCAGGTCACCGGTCACCGCGGGTGACCTACCGCGCGTGCTGGGCAAGCCCAAGGGCCTCGTTGGCGCCGAGCTGGTCGAGGATCACGCGGTGGAACCTCACCCACACCCCTGCTGCGGTCCCATGGGTGAACCGCTGTCATTCGACCGCCGCCACGCCGCGTCTACCGGCGCCATCGGTCACCGGTCGAGACGACCTCCCTTTCGGCAGCAATGAGACGTGCTCGATCTCCGATGGGTCCGGGCGGCGCGTTTTCCGCTCCGTGACAGGACGTGCGTGATTCGGTCGGTGCCGTGGTGAACCCCACGACCCCTCCGACCCTGCGAGGTCTGTGGGAAGACCGGTGGTGCTGGGTGCCGACCGGTCCTCCCACGTTCTGCCCTCACGGGCCCGTCGGGTTCTGGATCCTTGACGGACAAGCTGCCGCACGGTGACGCCTGACTCGGTCACCCACATGCGGTTGCAGTGTCAACCCAAACCCTGCTTCGAGGCTGAACCCTGCTTCGAGGCTGAATCGTCCTCCGAGGCTCAACCCTGCTTCGAGGCCGCGTAGTTCTGCAGGAACAGCGCCTCCGCCACCGACAGCCGCTCCAGCTCCTGCGGCGACACGCTCTCGTTCACCGCGTGGATCTGCGCCTCCGGCTCGCTCAGCCCGATCAGCAGGATCTCGGCCTGCGGGTAGAGCGCGGCGAGCGTGTTGCACAGCGGGATCGAGCCGCCCATGCCCGACGACTGCATCTCCTCGCCCGGGTACGCGATCCGCATGGCCTCGGCCATCGACGTGTACGCGGGGCTGTTCACATCCGCACGGAACGGCTGGCCCTGGCCCACCTGCTCCAGGCTCACCCGGGCGTTCCACGGCGTGTGCTTCTCGATGTGGGCGAACAGCAGCTTCGTCGCCTCGGCCGCGTCCTGTCCGGGCGGCACCCGAAGGCTGATCTGCGCGCGGGCACTCGCCGGGATCGACGGCGTCGCGCCGGCCACCGGCGGGCAGTCGATGCCGATGACGGTGACCGCGGGACGCGCCCAGATCCGGTCGGCGACCGTGCCGTGGCCGATCAGCCCGACGCCGTCCAGGACCTTCGCGTCCTTGCGGAAGTCGTCCTCCGGGTACTGCAGTCCGTCCCAGGCCGCGTCCGCCGCGAGCCCGTCGACGACCGTCGAGCCGTCCTCCGCGCGCAGCGAGTCCAGGACACGGATCAGCGCGGCCAGGGCGTCGGGCGCGGCACCGCCGAACTGCCCCGAGTGCAGGTTCCCTCCGAGGGTGTCGACCTGGACCCGGACCATCGTCATACCGCGCAGCGTCGCCGTCACGGTCGGCAGCCCGACCCGGAAGTTTCCGGTGTCGCCGATCACGATCGCGTCGGCGCGCAGCAGTTCCGGGTGCGCCTCGGCGTACCGCTCGAGACCGCCGGTGCCCTGCTCCTCGGAGCCCTCGACGATGACCTTCACGGAGACGGGAATGCCGCCGTTCGCCTTGAGGGCGCGCAGGGCGAGCAGGTGCATGATGAAGCCGCCCTTGCAGTCGGCGGCCCCGCGCCCGTACCAGCGGCCGTCGCGCTCGGTCAGCTCGAACGGAGGGCTCACCCACGCCGACTCGTCCAGCATCGGCTGCACGTCGTAGTGCGCGTACAGGAGAACGGTCGGCGCGCCCTCGGGGCCGGGCAGCAGTCCGTACACCGACTGCGAACCGTCGGGGGTGTCCAGCAGCGCCACGTCCTGGAAGCCCTCAGCGCCCAGGGCGCCGGCCACCCACTTCGCGGCCGCCTCGCACTCGCTCTTCGGAGCCACGGCCGGGTCCGCCACCGAATGGAACGCCACCAGCTCCGTGAGCTCCGTCTTGGCGCGGGGCATCAGTGTGGCGACGGTCTCGGCGATCGGATTGGCGGACATGGGCACGCTCCTTGTGGGTGCGACGTTGTGTTCATCGTGTGTACGGCGAAGGTACGGCCGATCCTCCCACAGCGGGTGGCGCGGGCCGCGCCCGTAGGATGCCGTCGAGAGCTTGGGCCTTGGGTCGGATCGGGAGCAGAAGCACATCGTGAGCAGCGAGAACGCAGATGTCGTGGGCGGACACGGCGAGCCGGTGTGGGATGTCGTCGTGGTCGGTGCCGGACCGGCGGGAGCGTCGGCGGCCTATGCCGCCGCGGTCGCAGGACGCCGGGTGCTCCTCCTGGAGAAGGCCGAGCTGCCCCGCTACAAGACCTGCGGCGGAGGGATCATCGGGCCCTCGCGGGACGCCCTGCCGCCCGGCTTCGAACTGCCGCTCCAGGACCGGGTGCACGCGGTCACCTTCTCGCTGAACGGAAGGCTGTCCCGCACGCGCCGCTCGCGGCGGATGCTCTTCGGGCTCGTCAACCGGCCCGAGTTCGACGCCGCGCTGGTCGAGCAGGCGCAGAAGGCGGGCGCGCAACTGCGCACCGGGGCGACGGTCTCCCGCGTCGAGCAGCACGGACCCGCCGTGCCGGACCGCCGCACGGTCGCGGTCGTCCTCGCCGACGGCGAGACGGTCCTCGCGCGGGCCGTCGTCGGCGCCGACGGCAGTGCCGGCCGCATAGGAGCGCATGTCGGGGTCAAGCTCGACCAGGTGGACCTGGGCCTGGAGGCCGAGATCCCGGTGCCCGCGACGGTGGCCGAGGACTGGGCGGGGCGGGTGCTGATCGACTGGGGGCCGCTGCCCGGAAGCTACGGCTGGGTCTTCCCCAAGGGCAAGGTGCTGACCGTCGGGGTGATCTCGGCGCGCGGCGAGGGGGCCGCCACCAAACGCTACCTGGAGGACTTCATCGCCCGTCTGGGGCTGGCCGGTTTCGAGCCCTCCATCTCGTCCGGGCATCTGACCCGCTGCCGCGCCGACGACTCGCCGCTGTCGCGCGGACGGGTGCTGGTCTGTGGTGACGCGGCCGGGCTGCTGGAGCCGTGGACGCGCGAGGGCATCTCGTTCGCCCTGCGCTCGGGGCGCCTCGCGGGGGAGTGGGCGGTACGGATCGCCGAGGCGAACGACGCCGTGGACGCCCGCCGCCAGGCGCTGAACTACGCCTTCGCCATCAAGGCGGGGCTGGGTGTGGAGATGGGCGTTGGGCGGCGCATGCTCGCGGTGTTCGAGCGGCGTCCGGGCCTGCTGCAGGCGGCGATCACCGGCTTCCGGCCGGCCTGGAAGGCCTTCGCGGACATCACCCGCGGTTCGACGTCGCTGGCGGGCATCGTGCGCTCCCGGCCCATGGCCCGGCGCGCGCTGGAGGCGCTGGACCGGGCACGGCCGCCGCGCACGGGAGCGGACCGCGCCCGGGCCGCCGGCGGCGAGGCGGCAACGGGCGAGCAGGACGCCGACGGAGCGCGCGTCACTTCGTGATCGTGATCCGGAAGACCGGGTGATCGGGGGCGGCCGCCAGGATCTCCTCGTCGGAGGACTTGGCGGTGACGCCCTTGAAGAACCGGTCGACCTCCCAGCCCCAGCGCTCGAGGTAGCCGCGCAGGACGGGGAGCTTCTCGCTGTCCGGGATCTCCACGGCGGTGAAGGTGCGCACCTTGCGGCCGACACGCAGCTCGCCGCCGCCCGCGGTGCGCATGTTGCGCACCCACTGGGAGTGACCGCGGGCCGAGACCAGGAACTGCGCTCCTTCCTGGGTGAAGGGATTGACGGGGATGCGCTGCATGGTGCCGCTCTTGCGGCCGCGCACGGAGAGCTCGGCGGAGCCGAGGAGGCTGACGCCGCGACGGGCGAGCCAGCCCACGACGCGGTTCATGCGGCCCTCGAACGCGTTGGCCTTGATGTAGTGCGGCGACGACGACATGGCGATCTCCAGCGTGTGAGGTTGAGAGAGCACTGCTCTCGGTCAGGAGCAGTCTGCACGGGATCGGTGGCCCAGAGCAAGAGCAGTGCTTTCGTTATTGGCCGGTGCTCCGAAACGTGACACACTGTCTCGCATGAACAGCGCCAGCCGTGCGAGCGGATCGAGCAGAACGAGCAGCACCATGCGCGGAGCCAGGGAGCGCGCCCGCAGCGAGATCACCACCGCCATCAAGGACGAGGCGCGCAGACAGCTCGCCGCCGAGGGCGCCGCGAAGCTCTCCCTGCGCGCCGTCGCGCGCGAGCTCGGCATGGTGTCCTCGGCGCTGTACCGCTATTTCCCGAGCCGTGACGAGCTGCTCACCGCGCTGATCGTCGACGCGTACGATGCCGTCGGCGCCGCCGCCGAGCGGGCCCTCGCCGATGTCGATGCCCCTGCCGGCGCAGCGGCCTCCGCCGGGGCGGCGGGACCGGCCGACGCCGCCGGACCGGCCGACCCCGTCGTCCGCTGGACCGCCGTCTGCGCGGCCGTCCGGGCCTGGGCCCTCGCCCACCCCCACGAGTACGCCCTGATCTACGGCTCGCCCGTTCCGGGATACGCGGCACCGGCGACCACCATCGGGCCGGCGTCCCGCGTCGGCCTCGTCCTCATCTCCATCGCCCGCGACGCCCACCAGGGTCCCGGCGTCGCCCCGCCCCCGCTCCCCGCCGAACTGCGCACCGAAGCCGACCGGTTGACCGCCGATCTCGCGCTCGACCTTCCCCCGGGTCTCGTCGTCGCCCTGGTGGCCGCCTGGTCCCAGGTGTTCGGGCTGATCTCCTTCGAGATCTTCGGCCAGTTCCACCGCATCGTGGAGGACCGGGAGACCTTCTTCTCGTACGCGGTCTCCCGCATCGCCCGCGAGACCGGACTCGTCGCCCCCGGCCCGGCCGCCGGCGGCCCCCCTGCCACGGCCCTCTGACAGCGGCTCGCGTACTCCACAGGGAGTACGTCCGATCACCGCGCTCGACCGACGCCCGCCGACCAGGGCGGTCTAGCGTGACCGGTATGGATGAGCAGCGCACGCGCCACCACCGCGGTGGCCCGCCGTGGACGCACGGCGGGCCACCGCGGTGGCGTCATGGACCGGACCGTTGGGCGGACCGGTGGGGCGGGACCGGCGTGCCCTGGCGATCCACGCTGGTGCTCGCCGTCTTCGTGATGGTCGCGACGGGCTTCGCGGCGAAGAACCAGACCGACCGGGAGCCGCTCGACGCCTTCGCGCGTGCCCTGCTGCTCGCCGGTCCCGCCTTCCTCCTGCTGCGCGGCACGCACCCGGTCGCCGCGCTCTTCGGCGCGGCGGCGACCGCCCTGGCGTATCTGGCCGCCGGCTATCCGTACGGGCCTGTCTTCGTCACCGTGGCCGTCGGGGTCTTCTCGGCGATCGTCGCCGGACACCGGCGCGCCGCCTGGTGGGCCGTGGGGGTGCTCGCCGTCGGCCATCTGCTGGTCGGTCACTGGCTCTACCGGTATCTCCCACCGGAGGGCGACAGCCCCGCGCCATGGGGCCAGGAACTGATCGGCACCGCCTGGGTCGTGGCCATCCTCGCCGGCGCCGAACTCGTCCGTGCCCGCAGGGAGCAGCGGCTCCGTGAGCGCGCCGAGCGCGCCGCCGCCGAGAAGCGCCGCGCCGACGAGGAGCGGCTGCGCATCGCCCGCGAACTCCACGACGTGCTCGCCCACTCCATCTCCGTCATCAACGTCCAGGCCGGGGTCGGCCTCGCGCTGCTGGACTCCGACCCCGAGCAGGCCCGTACGGCACTCACGACCATCAAGGCGGCGAGCAAGGAGGCCCTGGGGGAGGTGCGACAGGTCCTGGACACCCTGCGCACCCCCGGCGACGCACCCCGCGCTCCCGCACCCGGCCTCGACCGGCTTCCCGAGCTCGTCGAGCAGGCCGCCAGGACCGGACTCACCGTGGAGATCACCACCGAGGGGACGAAGACCGCGCTGCCGCCCGGAGCCGATCTCGCCGCCTTCCGGATCGTGCAGGAGGCGCTGACCAACGTGGTGCGCCACTCCGGGTCCCGTACCGCACGCGTGGCCATCCGCTACGCGCCGGGCCTTCTGGATCTCCGTATCGACGACGACGGCCCCGCCACCGGCACCGAACAGGGTGGGAGCGGCAACGGACTCGCCGGGATGCGGGAGCGGGCCGCGGCGCTCGGTGGCACGATCGAGGCGGGCATCCGTCCGGACGGCGGCTTCCGGGTGCAGGCCGACCTGCCGTTCGAGCCGAGGGCACTGGAGGACGCACCGTGATCCGGGTACTGCTCGCCGACGACCAGTCACTGGTACGCGCCGGCTTCCGGGCACTGCTCGACGCCCAGCCCGACATCGAGGTGGCGGGGGAGGCCGCGGACGGCGAGGCAGCGCTGCGCGAAGTCGCCGCGCTCAAGCCCGACGTCGTCCTGATGGACATCCGCATGCCGCTGCTCGACGGGCTCGCCGCCACGCGCCGTATCACCGAGGACGACTCCCTCGACGGCGTGAAGGTCGTCATGCTGACCACCTTCGAGCTGGACGAGTACGTCTTCGAGGCGATCCGTGCCGGCGCCTCCGGGTTCCTGGTGAAGGACACCGAGCCGGACGAACTGCTGCGCGCCGTACGGGCGGTGGTGGACGGCGACGCGCTGCTCTCGCCAGGGGTGACGCGCCGTCTCATCGCCGAGTTCGCCGCCCGGTCCAAGGCGCCCGCGCAGGACGAGCGCCTGGCCGAACTCACCGAGCGGGAGCGGGAGGTGATGGCCCTCGTCGGGATCGGACTCTCCAACGAGGAGATCGCCCGCCGGCTCGTGGTGAGCCCTCTCACGGCCAAGACCCACGTCAGCCGGACGATGGTGAAGCTGGGCGCCCGCGACCGGGCCCAACTGGTCGTCCTGGCCTACGAGTCGGGGCTCGTCCGCCCCGGCTGGCTCGGCTGACCTCCGCCGGTCCCCCGGGGAAACCGCCACAGCACGTGCACGACCCGCGCCACGAAGACGAGCCCCGCGACCACGCCTCCGGCGACCACCAGGATGCGCTCCACCGCGCGGGGCGGATCGAGCAGCAGCGCGGGTCCCGCGATAGCGCCGAAGACCAGGGCCGCTGCGAAGACGGCGCTGAACAGGGCGTACCCGATCTCGACGGTGATCGTGTCCCGCTCGGCCTGTGTACGTCTCCCCATGGCGTCCCCCATGGACGGGAGTCTCACAGCGCGGTGGTGTTCGGGCAACCACCCGCACACCGCCGATCCCCGTGTCGTGCCGGTCAGTTGTGGGCTCCGACGGGCTCGTGCAGGAGCTGGCCCGAAGCGTGCATGTGAGCCGGCGCGCGCTGTCGCGTCCGGTCGCACGACTGGAGAAAGACGGCCTGGTGACGCGCGGCGGGTGTGGTGAGGACCGGCGCGGGGTGCGTGTGGTGCTCACGGACAAGGGCCGCGAGCGCCCTGCCGAGGTTCAGCCGTTGCAGCGGGCGGTGCTCTCCCGGATGCCGGCGGGCGCGGACGGCTGAGGCCCGGACGGCTGAGGCCCGGACGGCTGAGGCCCGGGCCGGTGATGCCTGGGTTCCGGGGCTCCGGGCGCTCAGGACCAGGTGATCGCGGACTTCTTGCCCCAGAGCCGCGCGAGTGCGGTGTCGCCGGTGACGGTCACGGCGGTCAGTGGCAGGCGGTTCCACAGCGCCAGGTAGAGCCGCCCGGCGGGACCGCCCAGCTCGCAGTCCGCCGGTCCCGCGCCGGTCCGGTCGGTGCGCGCCGGCTCCTGGGACAGATGCACGGTCCAGACGTCGTCCGTGTCCGTGGCCCGTACCCGGAAGGTCCGCGGCGCGTCCGTGCGCACCCGGCTCCTGGACCGGGCGTGGAACGCGCAGAGCAGCTCGTCGATCCCGTCGGCCGCAAGCCGGGCCGGCACGGCCGCCGACGTCGCGAGGGGACCGCCTTCGCCGAGCGCGGCCTCCGCGTCCACACGGTGCACGGCGGTCTCATGGGCCTGACGCCGTGCCCAGAAGGCCCGGGGCGAGGGCGCGGGCAGGAAGCTCCAGCAGTCCAGATCGTCCGGCGCGTCGGTGAGCGCCGCGACCAACAGCCCGTGCCCCTCGCGGAACCATTCCAGCAACTCGTCCCCGTCGAGGTCCGGCTCACCCGCGTCCGGGTGGTACGCCGTGTGCCCCTCGACCACGAACGCCGTCGCCCAGCGGTGGACCATGCCGGTGTGCCGGAGCAGGTCCCCGACCTGCCAGCCCGGGCAGGTCGGCACGGCGGCGTCCGTGCCCGCCTTCGACGCGGCACCGGCCAGCGAACGGCCCTCGTCGGCGAGGCAGGTGATCAGCTCCGCGGTTTCCATGCGGGGCATTGTGCCAGCGATGTCGGACACCCCGTGCGTGTGCGGCGTGTGGCCTGCCGCGCAGCAGTCGTAGGAGCCGGCCGAGCGCGTACGACCGGATCAGCGCCGACAGCGCCGGTGCCACGCATGGGAACCAGTCAGATCCGGCCATGGGACCGCCGAGCCTTTCGCCGCTCTCCGCGACGACGAAGAACGTCGGTGTCGGTGAGGAGCATGGGCAGCAACCGGGCGAACGATGCATCCTCGTGGTGCACGAAGAGCGTGTCGTACGCGGCGAGCAGAGTGGCCACGGCCACGGGCCCGGGATACACGAGCGACGCCGGACTGGCGAAGGTCAGCCGGGCGATCCGGCTGAGACGTCCGGTCGAGTTCGTCGTCGGTTGCCCCCGAGGTCGATGTCCCCATGGTGGGGCGCCGGCTGCGCGGACGCCTGAGTACGGCTGCTCAGCGGCTTCTGGTGCCTGAGTTTCTACGCGGCCTGTGCCGATACGGGCACGTGGGCCTTGCCCGACGCGTACCCGATCACGGCCGCGGCACCCGCGAGCGCCGCCACCGTCGTCAGGGCCACCGGCAGGGAGAACCAGTCGGCGAGGAAGCCGATCGCGGGTGGCCCGAGCAGCATCCCTCCGTAGCCCAGCGTGGACGCGGCGGCTACTCCGGCGGGACCGGCGAGGGCGCCCGCTCGGGCGACTGCCACCGGGAAGATGTTGGCGAGGCCGAGCCCGGTCACGGCGAACCCCAGCAGCGCCGGCCATGTGGTCGGGGCCAGTGCGCCGAGCAGCATGCCGGCCGCGGCGGTCGAGCCGCCCGCGACCAGGGTCCGGGTCTGGCCGAGCCGTTCCAGCAGGGCGGTGCCGCTGAGCCTGCCCGCGGTCATGGCGAGGGCGAACAGCGAGTACCCGGCGGCAGCCACACCCGGGTGCGCGTCCAGGTCCTGCTCCAGATGGAGCGCGCCCCAGTCGGCCAGCGCGCCCTCGCCGTACGCCGTGCAGAGCGCGATCACGCCGAAGAGCACGACCAGGCGGCGGGTCCGGCCGCTCAGCCGTGCGGCCGGGGCGGTGGGTGCGGACCGTGGCCCGTCGGCGCCCGGCGACGTGAGCGGCACGGGCGAGGGGTGCCGGAGCAGCGTCGGGCCCGCCGCAGCCGTGACGATCAGCCCGATCCCGGTGAGCGTGAGCAGGTGCGCCGTGGGGGAGAGGCCCGCGGCGACCAGGCCGCCGAGCCCGGCCCCGATCATGCCACCGAGGCTGAAGGCGGCGTGGAAGCTGGGCATGACCGGCCGTCGCAGCGCGGCGACGAGATCCACGGCGGCGCTGTTCATCGCCACGTTGATGCCGCCGTACGCCGTGCCGAAGACCAGCAGCACCAGGCCGAGCGCGAGCGTCGAGTGCGTCAGCGCGGGCAGCGCGATGCTCAGCGACATCAGGACCCCGGCCGCCACGGTCACCGGGTCGCTCCCGAAGCGCCGGCACAGCCGCCCCGTGAGGGTCATCGTCACCACGGCACCGGCCGACACCCCGAGAAGGGCGAGGCCCAGACCGCTCTCCGAGGCGCCGGTCTGCTGCTTGATGGCGGGGATGCGGACCACCCAGCCGGCGAAGAGGAAGCCGTCGAGGGCGAAGAAGACGGTCAGAGCGGCGCGTAGGCGGGTCAGGGAGCGGGAGGCGGGATCTCCGCCGTGGCTGCCCGGTGTGGCCGTGCGCAGTTTGTTTAGTAGCGGCACAAAGTCAGGATAGGGGGCGGCGCCGGTCCGGCACAAGCGCGCAGGAACGCGCCACGGGAGCAACGGGACCGCCCTGGCGCCCGGGCCGCCCGGAGCTCTGCTCAGGCCCCGGACGCGGCACGGACCCGCGCCGCCCCGGACGCGGCACCGGCCCGCGCCGCTCGGCGGCCGCCGCAGCAGCCTCCACCCGCCCGCTGGATCATGGGAGACTCGCCTCCATGAACGGCAAGGCGACGACCGCCCGGACGCGGCTGGAGAGAGGCCGCAGCGCGCTCGGCCCCGCACTGGAACTGGTGCACACGGGCCGGGCGCCCACCCGCGCCGTACTCACCGCCGAACTGGGCGTCACGCGTGCCACCGCCGGTGCCGTCGCCGCCGAACTCGAAGCGCTCGGGCTGATCCGCGTCGACTCCCGGCCGGGCGCCGCCGCCGGTTCGCAGGGCCGCCCCTCGCACCGGCTGTCCGTCGACGACACGGGCCCCGTCGCACTCGCCGCACAGGTGCACGCGGACGGGTTCCGGGCCGCGCTCGTCGGGCTCGGAGGGCGGATCGTCGCGACCGCGCCCGGCTGTGTCACGGTCTCCGCCGACCCGGCCCAGGTGCTCGGCGAGGTCGTCGACGCCGGAGCCGCTCTGCTGCGTGCCACCGGCCGCCACTGTGTGGGCGCGGGGCTCGCCGTCCCCTCCGCCGTGGCCGAGCCCGAGGGCACCGCGCTCAACCCGCTGCATCTCGCCTGGCCCGCGGGCGCACCGGTGCGCGACATCTTCGCCGAACGCGTCCGCGCGGCCGGCATCACGGGACCGGCCTTCACGGGCAACGACGTCAACCTCGCCGCTCTCGCAGAGCACCGCCACGGCGCCGGCCGCGGCGCCCAGCATCTGCTCTGCGTGGCCACCGGCCACCGCGGCGTCGGTGGTGCCCTCGTCCTCGACGGCCGCCTGCACACGGGCAGTTCGGGCCTCGCCCTGGAGGTCGGCCACCTCACCGTCAACCCCGAGGGCCGCCCCTGCCACTGCGGCAGCCGCGGGTGCCTCGACGTCGAGGCCGACCCCCTCGCCTTCCTCACCGCCGCGGGCCGCGAGCCGGGGCCCGAGGTGTCCCTGCTCCAGCGGTCGCGCGACCTGCTCCGCACGGAGTACGGCGACCCCTCGGTTCGCGCGGCCGCCGAGGAGCTCGTCGACCGCCTCGGCCTCGGCCTCGCGGGCCTCGTCAACATCCTCAATCCGGACCGCATCATCCTCGGCGGCCTCCACCGCGAACTGCTCGACGCCGACCCGGAACGCCTGCGCGCCGTCGTCGCCGACCGCAGCCTCTGGGGCCGCAGCGGCGGAGTCCCGATCCTCCCCTGCACCCTCGACCACAACAGCCTCGTGGGCGCGGCGGAGCTGGCGTGGCAGCCGGTTCTGGACGACCCGTTGGTCGTGCTGCCGGCGCGCGCGTCCTGACCCGGGCTGCGGCATCGGTGCGGCCGCCGCCCGTCGCCCGCCCGGGGCCGAGGCGCCTGCCGCACCGCGCGGAATTTCAGGTGTGCGCGCGGCCCGTGTGTCGTACCGTCCCCACCATGTCTGCCACCGATCTCCCGCCCAGGCTCACGCGCCTCGCCTTCCACGGGCCCCTCTCCGAAGCCCGGGCCGCTCGACTGGTCGCGCGCCTGACGCGGCACAGCCCTGCCTCGGTTCTCGACATCGGGTGCGGATGGGGCGAGTTGACGCTGCGGGTGCTGGAGGCCGCGCCGGGAGCGAAGGGGGTGGGACTCGACCTCAATGCCGGCGACCTCGCGCGCGGACGGCGTCATGCCGGGGAGCGCGGCCTCGACGGGCGGGTCGAGTTCATCGAGGAGTCCGCCACCGGTACGACGCGCGGACCGGCCGACGTCGTGCTGTGCGTGGGCTCCGGTCAGGCGCTGCTCGACGCGGCACCGGGTGCGGACCGGGCGACGACACTGTCCGCCACAACCGCCGCGCTGCGGGCCCTGCGCGCCCTGGTCACGCCCGGCGGACGCGTGCTGTTCGGCGAGGGATTCTGGCAGCGCACCCCCACGCCGGAGGAGCTGGCCGCCATGTGGCCGGACGCCCGCGCGGACGAGCATCTGCCGCTCGCGGCGATCGCGGAGGCCGCCACCGACGCCGGGTTCCGCGTCGAATGGATCGAGACGGCGACCGAGGAGGAGTGGGAGCACTTCGAGTCCGGCTACCTCGCCGACGAGGAGGAATGGCTCGCCGCCCACGAGGGCCACCCCCTGGCCGCCGGGATCCGGACCCGCGTGGACCGCCACCGGGCGAGCTGGCTGCGCGGCTACCGCGGGATCCTGGGCCTCGTCTACCTCACGCTGATCCCTGTCTCACGCTGATCCCTGTCTCACGCTGATCCCTGTCTCACGCCGATCCCTGTCTCACGCCGATCCCTGTCGGCTGACGGTGCATCACCACTGTCTGCCCCGGGCGAGCTCGCCCCGATGCGGGGCGGACACATGAAGCACCTGGAACCGGTCGCCGTCCGCGTCCCGGGCGGCGGCACCGTCCGCCCAGAGCACGAAGTGGACGAGCTCCCAGTGCCGCGGGTCGATCGCGGCGGCGGCCGCCACCGCACCGTCCCTGCTCGCCAGTTCCCGGTGCTCCACGAGTGCCCGCTCCACGGCTTCGGAGGGGCTCTCGTCGCCCCGCAGCCGCACGAGCCGGCGCGTCGCGCTCAGCGGCACGGACCCGGACGCCGGGCCTTCCTCGTACGCCAGCCCCGTCCATTGCTGCACCTGCGGCCGCCCGAAGTCGTTCACGATGCCCCGGAATCCGGGCCCCAAGAGAAAGGAGTTCATTCCCTCGGGCGCGGTCCACAGATAGAACGGCGCGTACTGGTCGACCGGGGAGCCGTCCGCGCGCTCGCGGATCAGATACGCCTTGAGGCCCAGCCCGGGGAAGTCGTCGAGCAGATGCCCCTTCGTGGCGACGCGCTTGCGGATGATCCCCATGTCGTAGTCGTGGTAGCAGTGACACTCGCATAGGCCCAAAGCGGCCAGCGGACATACGAAAATCCCCTCCGCATCGGCGTACGGAGGAGGTCGCATTGAGGGCCTGGAGGAGCTACTCCAGGCGCGTCACACGGGCGTGGTCCGTGTACTCCCGCCGGAACAGCGCGTGTCCCGTACGGCCGGTATGGGCCAGCGCCCAGTCCTGGGCATCGTCGGCATCGCCCTGGGGGCCGCTGGTGGCGTCACAGCCGTACGCCACGCAAGTGATCTCAGCGGTAATCCCACCCTCCGGCACGTGGGTGATCTGGTGGCGTGCGTGGCGGAAGACAGCGCGGCTCATTGGGACCGCCCGTGAGGGTGCCGCCGGATCCCAGCGGCAGCATCGAATGCCACCTTGTGGTCACCAGCGCTGACGGCCGCCTCACGGTCGCGCGCCAGCGCCATGCACACTCCGCAACCTTTGGCGGGTGTCCCCTCCAGCAGCCACGGGCCAAGTGGGAGTTCTACGGGTGGTGTCGAGTAGCGGACTGGCTCCATAGGTGCCGCCTCGCTGGCTTCTGGTCATTCCTTGTATCTCAAGGTACAGCCTCGTACCGAGACGTACATAGACGTAGCTCGAAATGCCGCTACGTAGTACCGGCGGGACGATCACGGCATGGCCGTTGACCCAGACAGCGAGATTGACCACGGCGCACCACTGACGCCCTATCTCCAGTTGGCGGAGATCGTCCGCGCGCGGATCCAGCGCGGGGACTGGGCACCCGGGAGGGCCATCTCCTCGGAGACTCAGCTTGTGCAGCAGTACGGCGTAGCGCGGACCACCGTGCGCCGCGCCATCGCCGCCCTTGTGGCGGAGGGCGTCCTGTTCGTCGTCCCTCAGCGCGGGACCTACGTGGCAACCAACGACGAAAAGCCCTCCACCTGACACAGTGTCAGATGGAGGGCTGTCGTCACGCTCCGGCAGCGAGTGCAGCGCGGAGAGCAGATCCTGTCTGCCATGCTGCCCACCCCTCTGACCTGGGCTCTACCGCCCAACCAGTAGTGTCTCACCTCCTAGGTTTATCTCGTAATGCATGGCATGCACCGGTACGAACCTGGCCGCCGGAGCACTCGCTGGGCCTGCGGCCCGCACGCCGGGCGGCTCGTGTCGACGTACTGCGGGCCATCGCCACCGAGTGAGCCGCTCGTTCCGCTCGTTCCGGTCGTTCCGGTCGTTTCGGTTCCGGTCGGCCTGTTCGCTCGGCCGGTCGGCGGGTCGTCCGGCAGGCCCGGTCAGCCGGAAGCGGCCGACCGGGCCGCCGCGGGTGTACGCGGCTCGGACGAGGGTCCGGCGTCCGCGACCGCGAAGGGAGCTCCGGCCACGGGCGCGTCAGTCGCGAACGGAACGTCGAGGGCCACGGCAGCCCGCGCCGCGACAGCGGCGCCGGCTCTCGCCCCGTACGTGGAGGCGACCGCGCAGGGCGCCTTCGCCGTACCCATGGGCAGCGTCGTCGGGAGCGTGAACCAGACGACCTTGCCCTCGTTGCCCTTGGGCAGCACGCCCCAGCTCTCGCTGAGGGCCGCGATCAGCGAGAGCCCGCGGCCCGTGGTCTCGAGCGGTCCGGCGGTGCCGGCGACCGGAAGCCTGGGGTCGTGGTCGTGCACCGAGATCGTGAGTCGGTCGAGCAGCAGCTCCATCTCGACGGTGCAGAGTTTGTCCGGCTCGGCATGCCGGTGGACGTTGGTCAGCAACTCTGTGACGCCGAGCGCCGCATGGTCTATCAAGGGATCGAGCTGCCAGTAGCGCAGTTGCGCCGAGACGATCCTGCGGACCTGACCGATCCGCGGCGGGAGGGCCTGGAGCTCCACCCTGCAATGCCTGCTTGCCTCGCTGATCACGGCTGCGACTCCCCGAATGAGGTCCGGAAGAAGACGAAGGAACGGATCCAGCAGTTGGCTGCCTGCTGTGTGCGCCGGCGGCCTGGGTCACAGTGTCACCGCCGGTCAACCCTGAGTGATGTAGTCAAGCGTGAACCCCGGGTGACGACTTCGCAACTCCGCGCACACAAGGCGGAGAACGTCAGACGAAGCGGCGCATGACACACGTGTGCCACGCCCGTGCTCGGCTGTGCCGCGCCGCTGCCACGGCGGACGCCGTGCACATGCTCTGTGTGCCCGAAAGGGCCGGGCACCGGACCCGCGGTCAGGCCCGGTCGCCGCCCGCCCTGCGGAGCGCGTCCAGGAACCGTCCCGCGAGCGCCGCTCCGTCGAGGCTGCGGCCGTCGTCCCCCCGGCCGTGCCGGTCCATGGTCAGCCGGTAGCGCGTCCCGTTGACCGTCGCGACCGTAATCTCGCCGCCCGCGAACCAGGGCTTCCCCGCCCGCACCGTCGCCACCGGGGCGCAGTCGATCACCCGGCCGTTGCTGGTCAGCAGCGCGAGACGGCCGTCCTCGATCAGGACCTGACCGGCCTTCGTGAGCGAGCGGGGCCACCGCTCGATCCGCACGCCCGTGGCGTTGAACTCCGGCTCCTGCATGGCCGTCCGCCCCCTTCGCACCAGTTCCTGCACCTCAGTCTGCCCATGGAACCTCCACGACACCAGGGCGCATTCCGGCACGGTCCCACAAGGAGTTGCTATGGAACCCCAAAGTCAGCGTTTGTGCAGGTGAGGGGCTTATGGTGGGCGGTGCGGGAGTAGGAGCGGCAGCGGAGCCGACAAGATGAGGAGCGGGGCGCATGAGCGCGTACGAGGCAGCGGCCACCATCGACGTGGACCGCAGCGATCCGGAGTACCGGGCGTGGCTCAAGGAGGCCGTGCGCAAGGTGCAGGCCGACGCGAACCGCTCGGCCGACACCCACCTGCTGCGCTTCCCGCTGCCGGAGCAGTGGGGGATCGACCTGTACCTCAAGGACGAGTCCACCCATCCCACCGGCAGCCTCAAGCACCGGCTCGCCCGCTCGCTGTTCCTGTACGGGCTCTGCAACGGCTGGATCAGGCCGGGAAAGCCCGTCATCGAGGCGTCCAGCGGCTCGACGGCCGTGTCCGAGGCGTACTTCGCGAAGCTGATCGGTGTGCCGTTCATCGCCGTGATGCCGCGTACCACGAGTGGCGAGAAGTGCCGTCTCATCGAATTCCACGGCGGACAGTGCCACTTCGTGGACGACTCGCGGAAGATGTACGAGGAGTCCGCCGCGCTCGCCGCGGAGACCGGCGGCCACTACATGGACCAGTTCACCTACGCCGAGCGGGCCACCGACTGGCGCGGCAACAACAACATCGCCGAATCGATCTACGAGCAGCTGAAGCTGGAGCGCTACCCGGAGCCCGCGTGGATCGTCGCCACCGCCGGTACGGGCGGCACGTCGGCGACCATCGCGCGCTACGTCCACTACATGCAGTACGACACCAGGATCTGTGTGCCCGACCCGGAGAACTCCTGTTTCTTCCACGGCTGGACCCGTCACGACCCGCTGGCGACGAGCGACCGCGGCTCACGCATCGAGGGCATCGGACGCCCGCGCATGGAGCCGAGCTTCGTCCCCGGCGCCATCGACCGGATGATGAAGGTGCCGGACGCGGCGACCGTCGCCGCCGTGCGTGCCCTGGAGCAGGCCATCGGGCGCAAGGCGGGCGGCTCCACCGGCACGGGGCTGTGGAGCGCCCTGAAGATCGTCGCGGAGATGGTGGCGGAGGGTGAGAAGGGCAGTGTGGTCACGCTGATCTGCGACCCCGGCGACCGCTACCTCGACAAGTACTACTCCGACGAGTGGCTGGCCGGACAGGCTCTGGACATCGCCCCGTACGCCGAGGCGATCGACCAGTTCCTCGGCAGCGGCGTCTGGCCGGACTGACCCGGGGGAGGGGGACGAGACGGGGACGGGACGGGGACGGGGACGGGACGGGACGGGGACGGGACGGGGCGGGGACGGGACGGGGACTGGTGCTGGGGCCCAGGGCCCTGCGGCCCGGGCGGCCGGCCTACGCGGCCGGTGCCGCGAGCCGGCGGTCGAGGCTGCGGACGGCGTCACGGAAGGCGTGCCCCATGCCCGCCCGTCCGAGCCGCAGCCCGACCCTGAACGGCGCGGGCCCGGCCGCCGCCATGGTCCACTGCAGCCGCGTCCCCGACCCGTTGGGCGTGATCCGCCACTCCTCCAGCATGGCCCGCACGCCGGGGACGTTGGTCTCGTCGACCCGGTAGGCGTACCGGACGCCGGGTTCCGCGGCCACTATCGTCTCGTCGAAGCGGGTGCCGCCCATCAGCCGGACCTCCCGGCCGGCGCCCCCGCGGGTGGGCCGGGCGGAGGTCACCGCCCTGAACCAGGACGCCCAACCCTCCACGTCCTCCGCGAGCGCGCGATAGACGGCCGACGGCTCGGCGCGCACCTCGGCGCTGAAGACGAGCCGCACCGGTGCGGTCTCGGCGAACTCGAGTTCCACGGGGTCGAGTCGGCGTGGCATGGACGGTACCTCCGGGGTCGGCGAGCGGGGCGCCTGCGCGGCTCGGGCCCGGACACGATAGCTGGCGGACCGTCAGATGGGCACTACCGTGCCGAACCCGTGGGCGCGGCGAGCAGACCGTCCACCGCCCTGCCGAAGACCTGCCGGGCCGCCCGCGCGAGCAACGGGCCGGCCACGCGCGGCAGTCCCCGCACCCCCAGCTCCTCGGTCCAGGTCACTCGCGTCCCGCCGGGCGCTGCCCGCACCTCGATCTCCGCCCACCCGAGCACGGTCCGGCCGCGCTTCTCCAGCCGGCAGTGCCCCGGCCGCCCGGCTTCCGGTGGCTCCCAGCGCACGACCTCCATCGGATCGTCGAAGCCCACCGGCCCCGCACCCGTACGGGCGGAGAACCGGCTGCCCACGCCCGTGGGCCCCGCCGTCAGCACGGAAATCCCCGTCAGCGGCACCTTCCCCGCGTGGGCGGGCCAGTCGGTGAGCCGGCGCCATGCCTCACCCGGCGACAACGGCGTCATCCGTACGACCCGGAAGACGGTCACTCCGACGCCGCCTCGGACGACTCACCCGCCACCACCAGATGCGGCAGATGCTCCGCGATCTCCTCCCGCGCCTCCGCCGGCAGCCCCGCGTCCGTCACGAGCGTGTCGACCTCGTCCAGCCGGGCGAACGAACTCAGCCCCACCGTCCCCCACTTGGTGTGGTCGGCCACGACCACCACCCGCCGCGCGGAGCGGACGAACCGCCGGTTCGTCTCCGCCTCCGCCAGGTTCGGCGTCGACAGCCCCGCCTCGACCGAGATGCCGTGCACCCCGAGGAAGAGCACGTCGAAGTGGAGCGAGCGGATCGCCTGGTCCGCGACCGGGCCGACGAGCGAGTCCGACGGTGTCCGCACGCCACCGGTGAGCACCACGGTCGCCGCCGCCCGCTGGCCGCTCGCCGCGCCCGCCCGCTGCGCGGCGTGGAACACATCGGCGACCCGCACCGAGTTCGTCACGACCGTCAGATCGGGGACGTCCACCAGGTGCTGCGCCAGGGCGTACGTCGTCGTGCCGCCGGACAGGGCGATCGCGCTGCCCGGCACCGCCATCGCCGCCGCCGCCCGCGCGATGTCCTCCTTCGCGCTGAGCTCCAGCGAGGACTTGGCCTCGAACCCCGGCTCGTGCGTGCTCGCCTCGACCACGGGCACCGCGCCGCCGTGGACCTTCTCGATGACGCCCTGTCGGGCGAGCGCGTCGAGATCCCGGCGCACGGTCATGTCGGAGACGTTCAGCTTGCGGGTGAGTTCGTTCACCCGCACACCGCCCCGCCGCCGTACCTCGTCGAGGATCAGGGCGCGCCGCTGTTCCGCGAGGAGGTTCTGGTTGTCGCTCACCGCCGGGGCCGGTCCTTCCGTTTCGCCTGTGCCGAATCGCCGCACTTCACCAGGGCGGCTCATCCTCCCATGCCCGGTTCGCGCCGGGTGCGGGGAGATTCCGTGAGAGCCGTGCGGCGCAGGCCATGATCGGGGATTCTGGTCGCGCCGATCATCCCATCAGAGAGCGAGCCACCGAAGTGTCCCCTGCCACCCCGGCCCCGGACAGCGGCGGTGCCGCGCTGGAGCTTCTGGTCCACGGTGTCGGCGGGGCCACCCCGCAGGACATGCTCGACGATCCGCGTACGGTCCGGATCACCGGCGACGCGACCGCCGCCGTCTACCGGCGTCCCGAGGACGCCGACGCCGACCACCACCCCGAGCGGTACGAGAACGGGCCGGTGCCCGAGGCGTACTGCTGGTCGAACCTCACCTCGGGGAACGGCGCCCGTGCGCTCTGGCTGCTGCTCCTGCCGTTCATGGTGGTCAATCTGGCCCACTGGATGCGGCCCACGACCGGGGGACCCGCGAAGGCTGTCCGCTTCTACGGGATGCTCGTACGGCTCGTGGCGCTGAGTCTGACCGTCCTGCTCACGGCCGCCGCCTGTGAGGTGGCGCTCGACCTGACGGCCTGGCAGTGCGCGGGCTCGGCCGACTGCGCGGCGGACCGCTCCTGGCTGGGCTTCCTCTCCGCCGCTGACGGCGGATGGTGGGCGCAGCCGGGCCGCCGCCTCTCGCTCGCAGCGCTGGTGCCGGCCGGGTTGGTGGGGCTGCTCTGGTACCTCTCCAACCGCACGTGGAGCGCGTACGAGTCGCAGCGCCCGCCCAGCGCCGCGACGGTCACGGGCGCCACCGCCGTATCTGCAGGTCGCGACCCCGAGAAGGACCCCGCGAGCGAGCCTGAGCAGGCCCGGGACAAGGACGCCGGGCAGGCCTCGGGGACGGGGCCGGGGCCGGGTTCGGACGCGGAGAGAGGGGTGGAAACGGACGCACCAGCGGCGGTCCGCCCCGCCCTCGGCCGCCCCGGCTTCTGGTACGGACGGCGCATCGTCGCCCGGCTGCGGGCCGCGCACACCGGCGCCGGGTTCCTCGTCATCGCCGCCGCCGTCGCCGGGGCGGCCGCCCGGCACGACCGTCGCGCGGACGTCCCCGCGCTCGAAGTCGCGGGCTGGGCCCTGGAGTCGGTGCTCCTGGCCGCCGGAGCCGTCGTCGTCGCCGTCGTGTTCCGCCGGGGCCGTAGCGAGAAGGTCCTCGACAACCGCATCGACCATGCCGTCGTCACCTGGCTGCCCGGCCTCTCCCTCGGGCTGCTCGCCCTGTCGATGCTGTACGCCTCCTGGTCGCGGCCGGGCTGGGCCTCCCACGGCACCCTCCCCGGCGACACCGTCTTCCGCGTCATCGTCCTCGCCCAGGGCGGCCTGATCGTCGCCCTCGCCGTCACCGCGCACGTCCTGTACCGCAGGGTCCGGCACTCGCGCACCTCCATGTACGGCATGGCGGGCCCCGCCGTCGCGCTGCTCGCCTGCGCACTCGGAGGTGTCATGACCGGCGGAGTCGCCCAGCGCGTCGCCGACTGGCTGGACGGTTCCGGCACCCCGGGCGTGAGCGGGGGACCCATCGTCGGGCCGCCGGTACTGCTGAGCTGGCAGGCATCCGTCATTCCCGTGCTGCTGCTCCTGCTCCTCGCCCCGCTGGCGGCTCTCGGCGTACGGACCTGGCGCACCGCCCGTGCCCTCGCCGGCCGGGTGGAGGAGGACTATCCGGCCGAGCGGCCCGACGAGGTCCGTACCCGGCGGATCGCCGGTACCAGGGCCCGGGCGGCGCTCACCGACGCCGCGCCCACCCTCATCGGCATCGTCTGCGTGGCGACCCTGCTGCTGGGGGCCGGTGCGGTGGCCGGTGCCTGGATGAGCGGCGACGTTCCGAGCGAGGCGTTCCACCGGGCCCACCCGGTCGTGGAGGCCGCCGCCGAAGCCGCCCAGGCACTCGGATCCTGGCTCATCGGGCTGGGCTTCATCCTCTTCGTGACCTGGGGCCGGCGGGCGTACCGGGACGCCTCCGCCCGCCGCACCATCGGCATCCTCTGGGACGTCGGCACGTTCTGGCCGCGCGCCGCTCATCCCTTCGCCCCGCCCTGCTACGCCGAGCGCGCCGTGCCCGACCTCACCTGGCGGATGGCCTCCTGGACCGGCAGCACCGGCGGGCGGCTCGTCATCTCCGGCCATTCGCAGGGCAGTGTGCTGGCTGCCGCCGCGGTCTGGCAGCTCCCGCCGCACACCCGGCGCCGGGTCGCCCTGCTCACGTACGGCTCCCCGCTGGAGCGGCTCTACGGCCGCTGGTTCCCCGCCTACTTCGGGGCGGCCCCGCTGCGGGCGCTCCACCAGGAGCTGCACTGCTGGCGCAACCTCTGGCGGCACACCGACCCGATCGGCGGCCCGGTCCGGGTCCCGGCCGAAGGGGACAAGCCCGAGGTCGACCGGGAGGCCCTCAAGGACCCCGTCGTGTACGGGCGTACGGACAGGCATCCGCTGCCGGAGCCCATCCTCGGGCACTCCGACTACCAGGCCGACCCGGCCTTCGCCCAGGAGCGCGAGGAGCTCCTGAACCGGCTGCCACCGCCGCTGCCGCGCCAGCGTGGCGGTGCCGAGGCCGGCACCGAGGCTGGGGGCGGGGCCCTGCGGCCTCAGGGCAGTTCGGGCAGATCCTCCGGGTAGAGCAGGGTCAGGTCGTCGGTGCTCGCCTCGGTGAGTTCGGCGACCCGGCCCGCGTGCCGCTCCACCATCGACTCGAAGGTCTGACGCGCGGTGCGGCCGTTACCGAACGCGGGTCCCTTCGGGAGCGCCGTGAAGTACTTGTGCAGCGCCTCGGCCGTGCCGTCGGCCAGGCGGTACTCGTGCTCCTCGGCCTGCTGCTCCACGATCCGCAGCAGCTCGTCCGGGACGTAGTCGCTGAAGGTGATGGTGCGTGAGAAGCGGGACGCCACACCGGGGTTGACCGAGAGGAACCGCTCCATCTCCGCTGTGTACCCGGCGACGATGACCACGACCGCGTCCCGGTGGTCCTCCATCAGCTTCACCAGCGTGTCGATGGCCTCGCGGCCGAAGTCCCGCCCGGAGTCCTCGGGGGAGAGCGCGTACGCCTCGTCGATGAAGAGCACCCCGCCGCGCGCCCGGTCGAACGCCTCCTGCGTGCGGATCGCGGTCGAGCCGATGTGCTCGCCCACCAGGTCCACCCGGGACACCTCGACGAGATGTCCGCGCTCCAGCACCCCGAGCGAGGCCAGGATCTCGCCGTACAGCCGGGCCACCGTCGTCTTGCCGGTGCCGGGGGAGCCGGTGAAGACCAGATGGCGGCGGACGGAGGCGGCCTTCAGCCCCGCCTCCTGGCGCCTCCGGCCGACCTCGATCATGTTCGTGAGCGTGCGGACCTCCCGCTTGACGCTCTCCAGGCCGACCAGTGCGTCGAGTTCACCCAGGACCGCGGCCGACGTACGGACCGGGGCCGGCGGCTGCGCCTCGGGCCCCGGCTCGGGCTCGGCGGTGCGCTGTCCGGGGATCGTGCCCAGCAGCCCGAGGGAGGAGCGATCGGGCTGCGTGGTCGTCAGCACGGCCGGGGTCCGCCGCGGGGACGACCGTACGCCGCTCTCGTCGCTCGTGCAGTCCTCCACGGTCAGACCCTCTTCGGGGAACTCGTAACCCCCGCGTGCGCACCGCTCGGTACGGCAGCGCTTCAGCGTCGTACGGCAGCCGTCCATGACATGGAAGCCGTAGCCGCCGCTGCCCGTCACCTGGCAGCCGTGGAACGTGCCGCGGCCCTCCGCGGAGACGTAGAAGCCGGCCTCCGCAGGGGAGGTCACCGTGCAGCGCTCGATCGACGGATCCGCGCCCTTGGTGACGATGACGCCCGTCTGGGCCTGGTCGATGGTGCAGTTGCTGAGGGTGCCGCCGCTCCCGTGGTCGCGGAACCAGGCGCCCGTGGAGGCCTCCCGGATGCGGCAGTCGTCGAGCTGTGCCGTGGCGCCGTCGCTGACCGACACCGCCGTGTTGCGCACCTGCGAGAGATCGCTGTCGACGACGTCGGCACGCGAGCCGCGGTCGAGGACGAAGAGCGCGTCCGGAACATCGTGGACGCGGCAGGAGTCGAGGACCACGGTCGCGCCGTCGCTGACCCACACCGCCGGATAGTCGCCCGTACTGTCGTGGATCTCGCACTGGTTGGCGTCCACCCGCGTGCCCGGGTCCCACACCGACAGACCGTTGCGTCCGAACCGCCGCACCGTCGAGCGGGTGAGTGTGAGCACCGAACGGGAGCGCAGGTCCACCGCGTTCTCCGGGACGTCGTGGATGTCGCAGTCCGAGAGCGTGAGCACGGCGTCGGTGTCGAGGGTGATGCCGTCCGACGAGGTGCGGTGCACGCTGGAGTCGGTGAGATGGGCCGTGGCCCGCGAGGCGATCTGCACGCCGGCGCCCTTGATCTCGTACACCTCGCAGCCCAGTGCCTCCAGCGCACTGGCCTCGCCGGTGACGCTCAGCCCGGCGCCCGACGCATGGTGCACGCGGCATCGTTCGAGCCGGGGATGCGCGCCGCCGCGCACCGAGACGCCGGACTGCCCCGCCGCGAGGACCTCGCACTCCTCGAACACGCCGCCGGCGCCGTCCAGTACGCCGATGCCGACCCCGGCGGGATTGTCGACGGTGCACCGCCGAACGGTCGGGCGGGCCGCGCCGCGCACCTCGATGCCGGCGGCGGACCGCGTGACGATCCGCAGATCCGTCAGCTCCGGTGCGCCGTCCTCGACGAGCAGCGCGGGCGCCGCCGTGTCCTGCCCCTCGACATGAAGGTCGTGCACGGTGGCGGAGGCGCGCACGGTCAGGGGAACCCCTTCGGGCGGGGCGATCCGCACCGAGCCGGCCGAACCGTCGGTCCCGCGCAGGGTCACGGCGCGCTGCACCACCAGATTCTCCCGGTACGTACCGGGAGATACGGTGAGGACGTCACCGTCACCGGCGGCCTCGAGGGCTGCGGCGAGGGAGGCGTACTCGCCCGTGCGGCGCCGCCACCGCGATGAGCCGGTGTGCGTCACCTGGACCGTGCCTGCCATGGTGCTGATCTGCCCCCACCTCGTCGCTCGACTTCCGTGCCACGCGTCGCACCACCGTAGCGCGCCCGACGGGTGGGAACTGACCGGTCAGCTGCCTGTGCCCGTAAGGGGCCAGTCGGGACCGGTTTTCGCCCATGCGCGGTCGAGCCGCACGTACCGCCGCTGTATCAGCCGCCGTACGAACAGCCGCCTGCCGCCCTCCACCGCACCGGCCGCGACGGCCGCCGCGCCGAGGCCCGCGAGCACGGCGTGCGCCCGGGCGGTGTCCGCGGTCATGGGGCGGGTGACGGAATTCCCCCGGTCGTCGACCCATATCCGGAATGTGTCACCGGGATCCGTCGTCCTGACGCCCGCGGCCATCGTGCCGGTGTGCCGACTGCCGTCCGCACCCGTCCACTCGGCCACCACCATCCGGCTCGACCGGCGCTCCATTCCCGCCTCCGGATCGGCCACGGCCTGCTGCGCCTTCGGCGCCTCTCGCAGCACCCGTGCCGTCGTGGGATGCCGCTCCGCCCGCTGGGCGCGCGCGGACTCGCGGAGCGCGGCGTCGGCAAGGCCGCCGCAGAGGAACCCGACGGCCGGCACCGCGACGGTCAGCAGCAGCACCGCGGCCAGCGCCGCCCAGGCCTCGACGAGATCAGTGGTGCGGCGCAGGGGATTGTGCCGCCAGCGCCAGAGTCCGGTGAGCGTGCGCATGGTCCTGCACCCCCTTCTCCGTCCGTCATAGACCCCGTACGGCACGGTGTACGCGCGGGTGGAACGAAGAGAGACCAAACTCACCCGGCACCCGTCCCAACGTGCCGGGCTCCGCGCCGTGTTCCCCGGTCGGCCGCTCGAGGAAGGCCCGGACCGGCCCGGCGCGCCCGGAACCGGCCTGAGACACGCGGAACGGGCCTGGCCGGCGTGGTCCGGCCCCGACCCGCGTGATCCGGAAAGCCGGCCCCGCGTGGTCCGGCCCCGCCCCGCGTGATCCGGAAGGCCGGCCCGGTAGTGCTTCGTCAGGTTGTTCTGATCGTGCGGCCGGTGGCGGAGTGCTGCCGGTCGTGGATCTTCGGGAGACCGAGGAGCTGCGGGAGAGCTCCCTCGCGATCCCCTCCATCCTCGACGCGCCCGGCCCCGCAGTGCTCACCTTCCGACAAGACGAACGACGGCCGGCCGGTCACGGACGTCATGAGCCGGCTCGCGTTCCCCGCCGACCGCACCCCGGCACCGGGGTCAGCGAACCCGCCAGTCTCGGGTCGATGAGCGCGGCCGCGTCCGCGCCGGGAACGGTGACGGTCCGTCGGTCCAGGCGGTGACGACCTCTTCGGCCGGCCGCGGTGACGGCCTCTTCGGCCGGCCGCGGTGAAGACCTCCTCGACCAGCCGCGCGGCCATCCGCGGTGTCTTCGGCCGACACGGCGTGACCGGCCGCCGCCGGCGGGTCCGCGGATCCGGCCGCATGGGAAGCGCTCAGACCTGCTCGGCCCGGAACCCCGCCGGTGTCACTCCGGTGTGCTGCAGGAAGAACTTCGAGAAGTTTGCCGAGTCCGCGAAGCCGACGGCCACTCCGATCCGCCCCACCGGCACGTCGGTGTGCGCGAGCAGCCGCTTCGCCTCCAGGATCACGCGCCGGTCGATGAAGCCCTTCGGGGTCCGGCCGGTGGCGGCGCGTACGGCACGGACGAGCGTGCGGCGCGAGTAGCCGAGCTCGGTGGCATACGTGCTGACGCTGTGATTGGTCGTGAAGCCCTGCTCGACCGCGGTGCGGAACCGGGAGAACGTCGTGTCCTGCTGCGCTCTGCACTCGTCCCCCGCCGCCTGCGCCGAGACGTGCGCCACCCGCAGCATGAAGGCCGCCAGGGAGTGCCGCAACACCGAGGTGTGCAGGCTCAACGGCAGCGTCGCCGTGTCCAGGTACTCGCGCTGAAGCTGCTCCAGCGAGCCGTCCAGGGCGGCAAGTTGGCCCTTGTCGGGGTGGAGGAGCGGCGGGCGGTCGTAGCGGTAGAGGCCCGTCGCCTCCACGATCGCGCGCGGCAGGAAACCGGGCTGCATCGTGAGCGCCGTGCCCACGTACCGATCGGTTGCCGATGGGCCGTGCACCTGGCCGGGCCGGATCCACAGGATGTCGCCCGCCCCGACCTCGAACTCCGTGAAGTCGATCATGTGGTGGACCGGGCCCTCGCGGAACAACAGCAGAACGTGGAAGTCGATCCGGTGCACGCGCCGCGAGAGGCCTATGTCTCCGGCCCAGGAGTCGTCCGCGCCCATGGGGCCGACCTGCATACCGACCCCGGAGACGCTTGCACTCGCGTTGAAGGGATGGGTACGGATGAGCTCCGCGGCTTCCAGACGTGCGCTCGGATGTGCGCTGCCCTGCTCCGTCATTCTCTTCCCTCGCCTCCGAGCGACTCCTGTGTCCCATTTTCACCGAACACTGGCACGGGGACACCTACCGTGCCAAAAGTATGACGTTTAAGTTCGTGGGTGGCTTGACCAGGGAATTTACACCCTGCCACCCGGTGTCTTTCGGCACCTCGGGTGCGCAACAGATGCGAAGGAAGTCATACAGATGAGCACGCAGACACCGGATCGCCTCGGCCCCTTCGAGTGGACCGAACTCGACCGGCGTGCCGTCGACACCGCCCGCCTCCTGGCGGCCGATGCCGTGCAGAAGGTCGGCAACGGGCACCCCGGCACGGCCATGAGCCTGGCCCCCGCCGCGTACACCCTCTTTCAGAAGGTCATGCGGCACGACCCGGCCGACCCGGAGTGGACCGGGCGCGACCGCTTCGTCCTTTCCCCCGGCCACACGAGCCTCACCCTCTACACCCAGCTGTTCCTCTCCGGCTACGAGCTGGAACTGGACGACCTGAAGGCGTTCCGCACGCAGGGCTCCAAGACCCCGGGCCACCCCGAGTACGGGCACACCGCCGGTGTCGAAACGACGACCGGGCCCCTCGGCCAGGGCGTCGCCAACGCCGTCGGCATGGCCATGGCCGCCCGCTACGAGCGGGGCCTGTTCGACCCCGAGGCCCCCGAGGGCACCAGCCCCTTCGACCACACCATCTGGGCAATCGTCTCCGACGGCGACCTGGAGGAGGGCGTCTCCGCCGAGGCCTCCTCCCTCGCCGGCCACCAGAAGCTCGGCAACCTCGTCTTCGTCTACGACGACAACCACATCTCCATCGAGGGCGACACCGCGACCGCGTTCTCCGAGGACGTCCTGAAGCGCTACGAGGCGTACGGCTGGCACATCCGGCGCATCGAGCCCAAGGAGAACGGCGACGTCGACGTGAAGGCCCTGTACGAGGCCCTTGCCGCCGCCAAGGCCGAGACCGAGCGTCCGTCCATCATCGCGATGCGCACGATCATCGCCTGGCCGGCCCCGAACGCCCAGAACACCGAGGCCTCGCACGGCTCCGCGCTCGGTACCGACGAGATCGCTGCCACCAAGCGCCTCCTCGGCTTCGACCCGGAGCAGTCCTTCATCGTCGAGGACGAGGTCCTCGCCCACAGCCGCGCCGCCCTCGACCGCGGCGCCGAGGCCCACACCGCCTGGGACAAGCAGCTTGCCGAGTGGCGCGCCGACAACCCCGAGCGCTCCGAGCTGCTCGACCGCATCGTGGCCGGGCGTCTGCCCGAGGGATGGGAGCAGGCGCTTCCCGTCTTCGAGGCCGGGACGAAGGTCGCCACGCGCGCCGCGTCCGGCACGGTCCTCCAGGCCATCGGCCCGGTCCTCCCCGAACTGTGGGGCGGGTCCGCAGACCTGGCCGGCTCGAACAACACGACCATCGACACGTCGTCGTCGTTCCTCCCGAAGGGCAACCCGCTGCCCGAGGCCGACCCGTACGGCCGCACCGTCCACTTCGGCATCCGCGAGTTCTCGATGGCCGCGGAGATGAACGGCATCGCACTGCACGGCAACACCCGGATCTACGGCGGCACGTTCCTGGTCTTCTCCGACTACATGCGCAACGCGGTCCGCATGTCCGCGCTGATGCAGCTCCCGGTCACGTACGTGTGGACCCACGACTCCATCGGGCTCGGCGAGGACGGCCCGACCCACCAGCCCGTCGAGCACCTCGCCTCCCTGCGTGCCATCCCGGGCCTGAACATCGTCCGCCCGGCCGACGCCAACGAGACCGCGATCGCCTGGCGCGAGATCCTGCACCGCGGCTCGGTCAAGCCGGCCCCGCACGGCCTGGCGCTGACCCGGCAGGGCGTGCCGACGTACGAGGCCGACGAGCTTGCGGCGAAGGGCGGATACGTGCGGGCCGAGGCGTCCAAGGAGACGCCGGACGTCATCCTGATCGCCACCGGTTCCGAGGTGCACCTCGCCGTCGGGGCCCGCGAGCAGCTGGAGGCCGAGGGCGTCGCCACCCGCGTCGTGTCCATGCCGTCCGTCGAGTGGTTCGAGGAGCAGTCGCAGGAGTACCGCGACAGCGTCCTGCCGCCCGCCGTGAAGGCCCGCGTCGCCGTCGAGGCCGGCATCGGCCTGACCTGGTACCGCTTCGTCGGGGACGCGGGACGCATCGTCTCCCTGGAGCACTTCGGTGCCTCCGCGGACGCCAATGTCCTCTTCGCCGAGTTCGGCTTCACCGCCGACAACGTCGCTGCCGAGGCCCGGGCTGCTCTCCATTCCGTCCAGGCCCTGGCCGCCGCCCGCGCTTGATCTGTTCGTACTCAGTACTCCCGAAAGAAGATGAACTCAGTGATCAAGGCCGTCCCCTCCTCGTCGCTCCTCAAGTCCCTTTCCGACGAAGGCGTTTCCCTCTGGCTGGACGACCTGTCCCGCAAGCGCATCGAGTCCGGCAACCTGGCCGAGCTCATAGAGAAGAGCCATGTCGTCGGCGTCACGACGAACCCCTCGATCTTCCAGGCCGCCATCGGCTCCGGCGTGGGCTACGAGGACCAGCTCGCCGACCTGGCCGTCCGCGGTGTCACCGTCGGCGAGGCCGTCCGCATGATGACCACGGCCGACGTCCGCGCCGCCGCCGACGTCCTGCGTCCGGTGTACGACACGACGCAGGGCCGCGACGGCCGCGTCTCGATCGAGGTCGATCCGCGCCTGGCGCACCACACCGAGGCCACGATCGCCGAGGCCAAGCAGCTGGCCTGGCTCGTCGACCGCCCGAACCTCATGATCAAGATCCCGGCGACCGAGGCGGGCCTCCCGGCCATCACCGAGGTCATCGGCCTGGGCGTCTCGGTGAACGTCACGCTGATCTTCTCGCTCGAGCGCTACCGCGCCGTCATGGACGCGTTCCTCAGGGGACTTGAGCTCGCCCACGAGCGCGGCATCGACCTCTCGACCATCCACTCCGTCGCCTCCTTCTTCGTCTCTCGCGTCGACTCCGAGATCGACAAGCGCCTCGGCACGATCGGTACTGACGAAGCCAAGGCCCTCAAGGGCAAGGCCGCACTCGCCAACGCCCGCCTGGCCTACGAGGCGTACGAGCAGGTCTTCGCCTCGGAGCGCGCCACGAAGCTGGAGGCGGCCGGCGCCAACAAGCAGCGCCCGCTGTGGGCCTCGACCGGCGTGAAGGACCCTGCGTACAAGGACACCCTGTACGTCGACGAGCTGGTCGCTCCGGGCACCGTGAACACCATGCCGGAGGCCACCCTGAAAGCCACCGCCGACCACGGCGAGATCACCGGTGACACGGTGACCGGCCGCTACGAGCAGGCCCGCGCCGACCTGAAGGCCGTCGACGCGCTCGGCATTTCCTACGACGAGGTCGTCCAGCAACTGGAGGACGAGGGCGTCGCCAAGTTCGAGGTGGCGTGGAACGACCTGCTCGCCACCGTCACGACCCGCCTGCAGAGCCTCCGGCGCGAGGGAGTTGACGCGAAGTGACCACCTCAGTCACAGGCTGGTCGAATCCGCTGAGGGATCCCCGCGACCGTCGCCTGCCGCGCATCGCGGGCCCCTCCGGGCTCGTCATCTTCGGCGTCACCGGCGACCTGTCCCGCAAGAAGCTGATGCCGGCCGTCTACGACCTCGCCAACCGCGGGCTGCTCCCGCCGGGCTTCTCGCTCCTCGGGTTCGCCCGCCGCGAGTGGGAGGACCAGGACTTCGCCCAGGTCGTCCATGACTCCGTGCGCGAGCACGCCCGCACCCCCTTCCGCGAGGAGGTTTGGCAGCAGCTCGCCGAGGGCATGCGCTTCATCCCGGGCGACTTCGACGACGACGCCGCGTTCAAGCAACTGCGCAACGCCGTCGATGAGTTGGACGCGACGCGGGGCACCAGCGGCAACTACGCCTTCTACCTCTCCGTGCCGCCGAAGTTCTTCCCGAAGGTCGTCCAGCAGCTCAAGAAGCACGGCCTCGCCGACGCCCCCGAGGGCTCCTGGCGCCGCGCGGTCATCGAGAAGCCCTTCGGCCACGACATCGCCTCCGCCAAGGAGCTCAACGCGATCGTCCACGACGTCTTCGCGCCCGAGCAGGTCTTCCGCATCGACCACTACCTCGGCAAGGAGACCGTCCAGAACATCCTGGCGCTCCGCTTCGCCAACCAGATGTACGAGCCCATCTGGAACCGGTCGTACGTGGACCACGTGCAGATCACCATGGCCGAGGACATCGGCATCGGCGGCCGCGCCGGCTACTACGACGGCATCGGCGCCGCCCGCGACGTCATCCAGAACCACCTGCTCCAGCTCATGGCCCTCACCGCGATGGAGGAGCCGGCCGCGTTCGACGCCGAGTCGCTGGTGAGGGAGAAGCTCAAGGTCCTGAGGTCCGTGCGCCTTCCGGCCGATCCGGGGCAGTCCACGGTGCGCGCGCAGTACGCCGAGGGCTGGCAGGGAGGCGAGAAGGTCAAGGGCTACCTCCAGGAAGACGGCATCGATCCCGCGTCGAAGACCGACACCTACGCGGCCATCAAGCTGGAGATCGACAACCGCCGCTGGGCGGGCGTCCCCTTCTACCTCCGTACAGGCAAGCGCCTCGGCCGCCGCGTCACCGAGATCGCGGTCGTCTTCCAGCGTGCCCCGCACTCCCCCTTCGACCAGACCGCGACGGAGGAGCTGGGCCAGAACGCCCTGGTCATCCGCGTCCAGCCGGACGAGGGCGTGACGATGCGCTTCGGTTCCAAGGTGCCGGGTACCTCGATGGAGATCCGCGACGTGTCCATGGACTTCGCGTACGGAGAATCGTTCACGGAGTCCAGCCCGGAAGCGTACGAGCGGCTCATCCTCGACGTCCTGCTGGGCGACGCCAACCTCTTCCCCCGCACGGAAGAGGTCGAGGAGTCCTGGCGCATCCTGGACCCCATCGAGGAGCATTGGGACGCCCACGGCAGGCCCGCTCAGTACGCCTCGGGCAGTTGGGGCCCGAAGGAAGCGGACGAGATGCTCGCACGAGACGGACGGAGCTGGCGCAGGCCATGAAGATCGACCTGACCGACACCACGGCAAGCAAGATCAACAAGGCGCTCGTCGAGGGGCGCCGCGCCATCGGGACCCCGGCCGTGGGCATGGTCCTCACGATGGTGATCGTCACCGACGAGGAGAACGCGTACGACTCGATCAAGGCTGCCGAGGAGGCGTCCCGCGAGCACCCGTCGCGCACCCTTGTCGTCATCCACCGCACCGCCCGCTCTCCGCGCGACCGGCAGGGCAACCGCCTCGACGCGGAGGTCCGGGTCGGCGCCGACGCCGGCACCGGCGAGACCGTGATCCTGCGCCTGTACGGCGAGGTGGGCCTGCACGCCGACTCCGTCGTCCTGCCGCTGCTCCTGCCCGACGCCCCTGTCGTCGTGTGGTGGCCGGTCGACGCCCCTCAGGAGCCCGCCAGGGACCCGCTCGGCGCGCTCGCCGCCCGACGCATCACCGACGCGTACGCCGTCGAGGACCCGCTCGCGGCCCTCGCCTCCCGCGCCGCGTCCTACGCCCCCGGCGACACCGACCTCGCCTGGACCCGGCTCACGCCGTGGCGCTCCATGCTGGCCGCAGCCCTCGACCAGGCACGCGCCGACATCGTCTCCGCGGCCGTCGAGTCCGAGGCCGACAACCCCAGCGCCGAACTGCTCGCGCGCTGGCTCGGCGCCCGCCTCGGCGTCCCGGTCGAGCGCGTGACGACCGAGGGGCCCGTCGTCACCGCGGTCCGTCTCGGTACGGCGAACGGAGAGATCCGCATCGACCGTCCCGAGGGCCCCCTCGCCACCCTCTCCCTTCCGGGTCAGCCTGAGCGCACCCTCGCCCTGAAGGTCCGCTCGACCGCCGAGCTGATCGCCGAAGAGCTCCGCCGCCTCGACGCCGACGAGATGTACGCCGTCGCGCTGCACGGGGGCGCCCCCGGCACCAAGGAGTCTGTTCAACATGACTGACAACGCGCCCTCGTTGAAGCACCGCCCGCAGTGGACCGCCTTGCTGGACCACCGCGCCAGTCTCAACGGCACGCACCTGCGCGACCTTTTCGCCACCGACCCGGGCCGCGCCGGGCGCTACACCGTCCAGGTCGGTGACCTGCACATCGACTACTCGAAGCACCTGATCACGGACGAGACCCTCGCCCTCCTCCAGGATCTCGCGGCCGCCACCGATGTGTTCGGGCAGCGCGACGCCATGTACCGCGGCGAGAAGATCAACACCACCGAGGACCGAGCCGTGCTCCACACGGCCCTGCGCGCTCCGGCCGACGCCGTGATCGAGGTGGACGGGGAGAACGTCGTACCGAGGGTGCACGCCGTCCTCGACAAGATGGCCGTCTTCGTGGAGAAGGTCCGTTCCGGCGAGTGGACCGGCCACACCGGCAAGCGCGTCAAGAACATCGTCAATGTCGGCATCGGCGGTTCGGACCTCGGTCCCGCCATGGCGTACGAGGCCCTCCGCCCGTACACCGCACGGGACTTGACGTTCCGCTTCGTCTCGAACGTCGACGGCGCCGACCTGCACGAGGCCGTCCGCGACCTCGACCCGGCCGAGACGCTGTTCATCATCGCGTCGAAGACGTTCACCACGATCGAGACGATCACGAACGCCACGGCGGCGCGCGCCTGGCTGCTCAAGGCCCTCAAGGACGACGACGCCGTCGCCGAGCACTTCGTCGCCCTGTCGACCAACGCCGAGAAGGTCTCCGACTTCGGCATCGACACGGCCAACATGTTCGAGTTCTGGGACTGGGTCGGCGGACGCTACTCGTACGAATCCGCCATCGGCCTCTCGCTGAGATCGCCATCGGCCCGGACGCGTTCCGCGAGATGCTCGACGGCTTCCGCCTCGTCGACGAGCACTTCCGCACCGCGCCGGCGGCGGCCAACGCTCCGCTGCTCCTCGGCCTGCTGGGCATCTGGTACGGCAACTTCCACGGCGCCCAGTCGCACGCGGTCCTCCCGTACAGCCACTACCTCTCCACGTTCACCGCGTACCTCCAGCAGCTCGACATGGAGTCCAACGGCAAGTCCGTGGACCGCGGGGGCCGCGGCGTGGAGTGGCAGACCGGCCCGGTGGTGTGGGGCACCCCCGGCACCAACGGCCAGCACGCCTACTATCAGCTCATCCACCAGGGCACGAAGCTGATCCCGGCGGACCTCATCGGCTTCGCGAAGCCGGTCGAGGAGCTCGGTGAACTGGCCGGTCAGCACGACCTGTTGATGGCCAACCTGTTCGCACAGGGTCAGGCGCTCGCCTTCGGCAGGACCGCCGACGAGGTGCGGGCCGAGGGCGTCGCGGAGGAGCAGGTCGCCCACCGTACGTTCAAGGGCAACCACCCCACGACGACCATCCTCGCGAAGGAACTGACCCCGTCGGTCCTCGGTCAGCTCATCGCCCTCTACGAGCAGAAGGTCTTCGTCCAGGGCGCGATCTGGAACATCGACTCCTTCGACCAGTGGGGCGTCGAACTCGGCAAGGTGCTCGCCAAGCGCGTCGAGCCCGCCCTCACGGAGGGTGCCGAGGTCCCCGGCCTCGACGCCTCCACCCAGTCCCTGGTCGCCACCTACCGTGTCCTGCGCGGCCGAAGCACCGAAGGCAAGTGAACTGACATGGCATCGATGCAGCTGGGCCTCATAGGACTCGGCAGGATGGGCGGCAACATGCGCGAGCGCATCCGCCGCGCCGGCCACACCGTCATCGGCTACGACCGCAACCCGGACGTCTCCGACGTCGCCTCGCTCACCGAACTCGTCGACAAGCTCGAAGGCCCCCGCGTGGTCTGGGTGATGGTCCCGGCGGGCGCTCCCACCCAGTCGACCGTCGACGAACTGAAGGACCTGCTCTCCGAGGGCGACATCGTCGTCGACGGCGGCAACTCCCGCTGGACCGACGACGAGAAGCACGCCGCCGAGCTCGCCGAGCGCGGCATCGGCTTCGTCGACGCCGGCGTCTCCGGCGGCGTGTGGGGCCTGCAGAACGGCTACGCCCTCATGGTCGGCGGCGACGACGACCACGTCGCGCGCGTCAAGCCCATCTTCGACGCGCTCAAGCCCGAAGGCGACTACGGCTACGTCCATGCGGGCAAGGTCGGCGCGGGCCACTTCTCCAAGATGGTCCACAACGGCATCGAGTACGCCATGATGCAGGCGTACGCCGAAGGCTGGGAGCTGCTCGAGGCCGCCGACTCGGTGACCGACGTGCGCGAGGTCTTCCGCTCCTGGCAGGAGGGCACGGTCATCCGCTCCTGGCTCCTCGACCTGGCCGTCAACGCCCTGCACGACGACGAGCACCTGGACAAGCTGCGCGGCTACGCCGCCGACTCCGGTGAGGGCCGCTGGACCGTCGAGGCGGCCATCGACCACGCGGTGCCGCTGCCCGCGATCACGGCCTCCCTCTTCGCGCGCTTCGCGTCCCGCCAGGAGGACTCGCCGCAGATGAAGATGATCGCCGCGCTGCGCAACCAGTTCGGCGGCCACGCCGTCGAGTCCGCCGAGTAACCCTCACTCGGCAAAGGGTGCGTGTCGCCGCGGGCGACCTCCTGCTGGTCCGCCACGGCGAGACCGAGTGGCGCCTGTCCGGACAGCACACCAGCTGGACGGACAGGCGTCTCACCCGGCATGGCGAGCAACAGGCCAAGTCCCGTGTCCCGTTCTTCGCCGGCCGGCCCTTCGCTCTCGTCCTCACCGAAGCGGGCGAGTGCGGTTGCTGACGTCGGCGGCGTAAGCGGCTCAGTCACCGGCGGCGGCTCGCTGCCACTTGACGACGACGGTGATGTGGATCCCCAGGGTGCGGGCGAGGACTGCGGCGGGCAGTTCGGTGGCAAGCGGGAACAGAGCGGTCGAGCGGGTCTCCGCGAGCCGGATGCCGAGCCTGCGGAGCCTTTCGCCCATGGTCCAGGCGCTGACAGGTCGGCCGGGCCGGCCGCCGGGGAAGAGCCAGGGCGAGTCGGTCTGGGCGAGGACCGCGTGGCTGCGACGAGCGGGGACTTGCTTCAGGGCCGGCTCGGCGACGGGCCCGGGCAGGGCGACCGCGACATCACCGGGGCGGATGCGGACCGTCGCGGCCGCCTCTTCGATGTGACCGGTGGTCAGCAGGGCTATCGCCGCCGGTACTGGGCACAGAGGAGCAACAGCAGGCCGGCAGTACGGTGGTCTTGGCTGTCGGGTTCATGGGTTCTCCAGTGATGGGGAGCGTGCCGGCGGGCGGAACCGTCACCAGCCGGGCCGGTCACCGTCGAAGGTCACGACCGCGCGCCCTACGATCCGACCGTCCCGCAGGTCGCGGTAGGCCTGCTCCAGGTCCTGGAAGGCGTACGTGGTGACGTCGATGGTGAGCAGGCCACGCTGGGCGAGTCTGACCAGGTCCTGCAGTTCCCGCATCGAATAGCTGGCCGTGGCGACGACGTGCACACCCAAGGGCGGGTTCTGGAATCGGAATGGCAGGGTGCCACCACCCGTACCGACGAAGTTGATGCAGCCCGTGGGACGCACGACGTCGGTGGCGAGCCGCAACGTGGCATCGATCCCCACGAAGTCGATGATCGCGTCGACACCGTGACCGCCCGTGAGCTCCTTGATCGTCGCGGCTGCCGAGGCGTCGCTGGTGACGGTGTGATGGGCGCCTCGGCCACTGGCGTGGGAAAGCTTGTCCGCCAGGTCGACCGCGATGACGGTGGCCGAGGTGTTCAGGCGCAGCAGCTGCAGGGCGAACGAACCGAGGCCGCCGATGCCGATCACGACCACGAATCCGTTGGGGCGGATGTAGGGCAGGACGGCGTTGACGGCACCGTACGCGGTCCCGCCGGCGTCGGCGAGCGGTGCGGCCTGGATCGGATCGAGGTCGCCGATGGGCACGAGGTCGCGGCGCCTCGCGAGGAGGTAGGGGGCGAGGCCGCCGTCGTCACTCAGACCGTAGAAACCGGGCGGGTTTTCGCAGTAGTTGTCCTGGCCTGCCAGGCAGTACTCACATGTGCCACAGGTCATGCCCGAGTTCACTGCGACCGCCTCGCCCACGACCGCGTCCGTGACCCCGGGGCCGAGCGCGGCCACGTAGCCGACGTTCTCGTGCCCGAGCGTGTAGGGGCGGTCCTTGTGGGGTACGAACTGTGCGCCCTTGTCCATGATTTCCAGATCGGTATGGCACAGCCCGGCCGCCGTCATCTGGATCAGGACTTCGCCGGAGCTGGGCTTCGGCACGGGCACCCGCGACCATTGCGCGGAACTGTGGATCGACGGGATGCGGTAGGCCGGCATCGTCTCGTCAGGCATGTCGGCGACTCCTTGTCGAAATTCCCGGCTCTGTCACGTCGACTGGCCGGATGGGATGATCTTCTGGTTGGGTCACGTTGGGGTGCCGCCCGCGGCGAGTCGCATGAGCGGTGTTGTGAAGTCGACGTCGTCGACGCTCTGTTCGGCGCGCGTGGCGTTGCCACCGAAGCGGTGCTGGTAGCCGGACCAGGCGCGGTCGGCGATGGTGTCGCCGACGCCGCTGGCCATCAGGGCGGCGAGTTCTGTCGTCGCGCGGTCGATCCGCTCGCCGAGCGCTGTCGCGCTCCAGTCCTCGGGAGCGGCGAAGACCGAGGTCGGCACGGTGAGGGCGCGAAGGTAGGCGAACATGGGGCGGACTTGGTCCTCGACCACCAGCGCGTGGCGGGGGCTGCCCGCGGTAGCGGCGGGCAGCACGGGCTTGGCGACGATGAGGTCGCTGTCGAGGACGTCGAAGAAGGACTTGAACAGGCCGCTGACGCCGGCGGTGTAGACCGGGGTGCTGGTGATGAGCCCGTCGGCGGTGGCGAGTTCGTGGATCGCGGCCTGGAGGCGGTCACCGGGGTTGCCGGAGACGACCGCTCGCGCGATGTCGACGGCCAAAGGGCCGAGTTCGACGAGGCGGGTCGTGGCGGTACGCCCTTGCTCGCGCAGCGCTGCGACGGTCTTGTGTGCGATGCGGTCGGCGAGCAGCCGGGAGGAGGAGGGGTCGCTGAGGCCGGCGTTGACGACGACGAGCGTCAGCGGGCGGGCGGTCGGGGGTGCGGTGTCGGTCATGGCTCAGCCGATCCCGGGGAAGCGGGCAGCGATGGCGGGGTCGCTGTCCCGGTAGGGCGATGTGCCGGTGACGTTGTCGCCGCGGTTGGGGTTCGGGCGCGGCTGCCGGGGCTGTTCGTCGCCGTACTTGGCCTTGACCAGGCTCGCGTGGGTGGGGGTCTCGGGTACGCCGGGCGCGCGGAGCGCGGCCATCTCCTTGCGGAGCACGGGGACGACCTCGGTACCGAGGAGCTCGATCTGCTCGAGGGCGGCTTCGACGGGCAGGCCCATGCCGTCCACGTTCCACAGTTGGCGCTGGTAGTCGCCGAAGCGCTCCCGGAAGGCCATGGTCTTGTCGATGACCTCCTGCGGGCTGCCGACCGACAGCGGCGTGGTGGCCATGTAGTCCTCGAGCCGGTGGCCGGCGTACAGGGGGAAGCCTTCGAAGTAGGGGCGGAACGCCTTGACCGCATCCTGCGACCGCTTGGCGATGTGGACCTGTCCGCCGAGGCCGACGATGGCCTGCTCCGGGGTTCCGTGGCCGTAGTGGGCGTAGCGCTGCCGGTAGAAGGAGACGAGGCGTTCGAAGTGACCGTACGGCGCGAGGATGTTGTTGGCGAAGAAGCCGTTGCCGTAGTAGGCAGCCTGTTCGGCGATCTCGGGGGTGCGGATGGAGCCGTGCCAGACGAAGGGCGGGACGTCGTTCAGCGGGCGCGGGGTGGAGGTGAAGCCCTGGAGCGCGGTGCGGAAGGTGCCCTCCCAGTCCACGACGTCCTCCCGCCACAGCCGGTGCAGCAGGTTGTAGTTCTCCAGCGCGAGCTCGAGGCCCTTGCGGATGTCCTGTCCGAACCAGGCGTAGACCGGCACGGTGTTGCCGCGGCCGAGCACCAGGTCGACCCGGCCCTTGGCGAGGTGCTGCAGCATCGCGTACTCCTCGGCGATGCGCACCGGGTCGTTGGTCGTGATGAGGGTGACCGAGGTGCTGAGCGTGATGCGCTCGGTCATGGCCGCGATGTGTCCGAGGAGCGTCGTCGGTGAGGAGGGAATGAAGGGCGGATTGTGGTGCTCGCCGATGGCGAAGACGTCCAGGCCCACCTCCTCCGCGTGCTTGGCGGTGCGCACGACCCCGTCGATGCGCTCCGTCTCGCTGGGCGTGCGCCCGGTGACCGGATCACGGCTGACGTCGCCGACGCCGAAGATTCCGAATTCCATGATGATCCGCCTTTCTGGATGGTTCTGAACGGTGAGGGGATGGCGACGTGCCGAATGACTACGCGCGTTACGGCGCGGAGTCGCATCACACGGTGCCGCCGGGAGGTCCTTGGCCTGCAAGCCATGTGCGGCAGGGCGATTCAACGCTCTGGGCGGTGCACGTTGATCTCTTGACGCCCATGAGCAGGCCCCATGGGCCACCCGTCCGATCAGCAGAGAAAGCTGGGCATGGTGCGGGTGCGTGACTCCGGGCTGCGTGGCGGCCTGCAACGCCGCAACCGGCAGGAACCACGCCGTCGCCGAGAACGGGGTCCTCAGGGACGAGCCACCAAGTCTTGGTGCAGGCCCCATCCTTGAGGTCGACACCAGCGACGTTGCCCTGGACGGCCTGCGCGTGTCCGGCTCGTCGCCTTGATGCGTGTCGGGTGCGTGCCGGGCCGATCGGCGTGGACCGACCCGGCAGTTCCTGTCAGCCCCGCAGCGGAGCCAGGGCGCGGCTCCACGCGACGACCTCGTCGATGAGGGTGGACAGGCTCGCCGCCTGGTGTTCGCCGGGCGCGAAGTCGCTGAAGTTGACGAAGTCGGTGTAGAGCGACAGCGTCACGTTGGTGCGGACGTCGGCCATCTTCAGCTCACCGACGATCAGCCGCAGGTGCTCGGCGGCGCGGGCGCCGCCCACGGCGCCGTAGGAGACGAAGCCGACCGCCTTGTTGTTCCACTCGGCGAACAGGTAGTCGATGGCGTTCTTCAGCACGCCCGAGGTGGAATGGTTGTACTCCGGGGTGACGAAGATGAAGCCATCGAAGCTCGCGATCTTGTCGGGGCCCACTCCTTGGTGTGGGCGTTCCGGTACTGGCCCATGGACGGCGGCAGCGGCTCGTCGAGGTGGGGGAGCGGGTAGTCCGCGAGGTCCACCAGCTCGAAGGTGGCGTCGCCGCCGTGGGCGCGGGATTGGTCGACGACCCAGTGGGCCACCCTCTCGCCGTTGCGGCCGGGGCGGGTGCTGCCGAGGACGATGCCGATCCTGGTCATGTGCGCATTCCTGATCTGTGCGGTGCATGGGCAATGACTTGAAGCTTCAAGTGAATAATACCCGATCAACTTGAAGCTTCAACTCCCTCGAGTAGTGTGGTCCGCATGACGAAGAACACAGGAGGGCGGCCGGCGACGACGACGGAGCCGCGTTGGCTGCAGGGGGGCGAGCTGTCCGCATGGGTGTCGCTGGCGCGGGTCCTGACCCTGCTCCCCCCGGCGCTGGAGCGGCAGCTGGAGCGCGACGCCGACCTGAACTGGATGGAGTACCACGTGCTGGCGATGCTCTCCGAGCAGGACCGCCACACGATGCGGATGAGCATGCTGGCCGGCAACGCCAACTCGTCCCTCTCGCGGCTCTCCCACGTGGTCAGGCGGCTGGAGCAACAGGGCTTCGTCCGCCGCGTGCCCGATCCCGCCGACGGCCGGTACACCCTCGCCATCCTCACCCCCGAGGGCTACGAGAAGCTCGCCGCGTCCGCGCCGGCGCACGTCGAGAACGTCCGCCGGCTGGTCTTCGACGCACTGGAACCCGGCGAGCTGGAGACCCTCCGGTCCGCCTTCGAGCGGATTCACGCGGCCGTCGACGCCGCCGACCGCGGTCGCTGACGTGGAGAGGGGGCGCTGCGGTCATCGCGAAGCCGGAGCGCCCGGCCCCACCTGCCGAAAATGAGCCGGGTGTGCGTGATGTCGTTGCCGCGGCTTCGTCGGCGAAGCCGGCGGATCAGGTGCCAGGTCGCGTAGCGGTGCAGGATCTGCCGCCCTCGGGGGTGGCGTGGGAGGCGCCGAGGTCCTTCACGTGCCGTTCGAGGACGGACCATCTGTTCGTCCCGGGGCGGCAGTGCGCCGGCGGCCACGAGGACGCTGCGGAGGTGCTCGACGCCCTTGCTGTCAGGGAGTTCGTCCAGGGCCTTGTGGGTCAGGGGACGTCAGCCGGAGGCCAGGTCGGACACGACGGTGAAGGCGAGGCTTCGAGAGCCAGCTCATGGCCGTCGCCGTCCGCTGGCCGCTGGGTGCTGGCCAGGGCGTCGTGGAGGGCCTGAAGCTTCGGTCGGACGGCGCCCGTATCGTCGGTGAGGAGGCCGTCGATCCGCTGCTTGAGCGTGCAGCGACGACAGGGGCCGGGTGTGGTCAGCCGTTCCGCTTCACCACGGGTCGGGCAGGGTGCCAGAGTTCGGCGTCCGGCTTCGTGCAGGGGCCGGCCAAGCCATTCATCCGGACCAGGACAGCCGAGGAGGTCCTCGAATCTCTCGCCGCTTCGGCCGACGGATCTCCGGCGCGGAACGCTAGTCGAGGATCTGTACGGGATCCCCCACCCGCACGGTTCCGGTCTGCTCCGGGACCAGGTTCTGTCCGAAGACCAGCCGGTCCCCGAAGCGCCGGTGCCGGGCGAGGGTCCGCAGCGGCTCCTTGCCGCGCTCCGCCGTCCGCTGGTCGGTGGTGGTCACGACGCACCGCCCGCACGGCTTGGCCACGCGGAAGCGGACCTCGCCCACCTGGATGCGCTGCCAGCCGTCCTCGGCCCACGGCGGCGTGCCGTCCACGACGAGATTGGGCCGGAAGCGGTTCATGGGCAGCGGGCCTTCGTCGGGGTGGTCGCCCTGCGCGATGAGCGAGTTCAGCGCGTCGAGGGAGGCGACGGAGGTGGCGAGCAGCGGAAAGCCGTCGGCGAAGGAAACCGTCTCGCCCGGCAGCGCATAGTCCGGATCGACCGGGCGCCGGTGTGCCGGGTCGTCGAGATGCATCAGCCGGACCGGCGCGCCCAGAAACGCGCCGAACCACGCGGCGGAGGCGGCGCCCGCGGGCACCGCCTCGACCTTCTCCCCAAAAATCTCCACGACGGCCGTGCCCGCGGGCTCCGGCACCGTGACGCTCAGCGGCGCCAGGCCGGGCGCGGACAGCCGGATCCCGCCGTCCGTGAGCGGCTCGGCGGAGGCCAACGCCAGCCGGGCGTGCTGGCGTTGCGTGACGGCCCTGCTCGCCTGGTCGACGAGCATCCACCGGCGGTCACCCGCGAGGCCCCACGGCTCCACGACGGCCGCGTCGGGCGCGTATCCCGCGACCGACTTCACCGGGTGGACATGGACGGAACGGAGCACTGGATTCGCCATACAGTCATCCTGCCAGGAACCCCGTGCGTCCCGCCGGACGACGGCTGCCCGCCGCTCGGAACCGGGCGCCGGTGACCGTGGGCCGGCGCCCGTTCGTCACTGCCCGGTCGGTCAGTAGCCGCCGCCCTGGTACGGGCGGTTGTACGGGTCCTCGTAGGGCGCAGGGGCGGGCATCGGACGCGGCGCCGCGGCGGGGCGCATCGACTCGTACCCGCCGGCCGCCGGGCGGGGCATGGGCTGCGGCTGGGCGCCCGGGTAGCCGCGGGGGCCGGCCGGCTGCTGCGGGATGTACGGCGCGGGCGCCTGCTGCAGCGGCACAGGCTGCTGCATCGGCTGGGGGTAGCCGTACGAAGGTGCGGGCTGCGAGGGGGCCGCCGGGAGGGCGGGAAGGGCCGCCGGCAGCGCCGGCAGATAGCTGCCGACGGTGTCGTATGCGGCAGGCACTCGGATCGGGGCGATCTGAGGCGTGCCCCGCTCCGCGACCAGGGAGTCGTAGATCGGGGTGTCGGGGAACGACGGCGCGGCGTAGTAACCGCCGCCGTAGGCGGAGCGGGGGGAGGTCATGGCACATAAGTTAAGCCCACGATGTGCTGATTGGGGAGCCCGATAAGAGGGTTGTTTGACGTGTTCCGAGTGACCACGGATCCCCAATGCGAGCGAACTCGGGAAAAACGGTCGTCGCGCACCGTCTAGATCGTGTAAAGGGCAAGCTAGGAAGGGGTTACCCACGGGTCGCGGGGGGCGCTCGGACGGTGTCGCGGCTAGGTTGTCGGCACGGAATTGTCCGGGCACGAGGACCCGTGATGGGGGCGAGAATGTCCATGCTCAAGGGAGCGAATGTTCCAGTACCCGCGCCGAGCGTTCATGTCGAGTTGGGATGGCGTTCCGGAAACGGGGTTCCCGACGTCGACGCGTCCGCCCTGCTGCTCGACTCCGGGTCGGGAAAGGTCCGCTCCGACGCGGACTTCGTCTTCTACAACCAGCCCGAACACGCCTCGGGCGCGGTGCGCCACGACGGCAAGCGCACCGCCGGGGACGGGACGACCGACCGTCTCCTCGTCGACCTGGGCCGCGTCGAGCCGGCCATCGAGCGGATTGTCGTCGCCGCATCGGCGGACGGCGGCAGTTTCGGACAGGTGCCGGGGCTGTACGTACGCGTGCTCGACGCCGCCGGGGGCAAGGAGATCGCCCGCTACGAGAGCCAGGACGCGACGGTCGAGACGGCCTTCATCCTCGGTGAGCTGTACCGGCGCCAGGGCGCGTGGAAGTTCCGCGCGGTCGGACAGGGGTACGGGAGCGGGCTCGAGGGTCTCGCCACCGACTTCGGCATCACGGTCGACGAGCCCCAGCAGGCGGCGGCACCGCAGCGGACCGCGCCCCCGGCACCGGCACCGGCCGTACCTCCGGCACCGGCACCGGCGCCTGCACCCGCCTGGCCCCAGGCCCCGTCGACACCGGCGTACACGCCGGCGCCCGCAGTACCCGCCGTCGCGCCGGAGCGCCCGGCACCGCCCGCGCCCGCGCCCGCACCCGTGCGCCTCACCAAGGTCACCCTGACGAAGGAGTCGCCGACCGTCTCGCTCAGCAAGCAGGGCGGCACGTCCGGCACCATGCGGGTCAACCTCAACTGGGAAGTGCGCAAACAGTTCAAGGGCTGGGGCGCCAAGCTCGGCCGCGCCGTCGCCATGCACGCCGACCTCGACCTCGACCTGTGCGCCCTCTTCGAACTCACGGACGGCCGCAAGGGAGTCGTCCAGGCACTCGGCAACGCGTACGGCTCGCTCCACCAGCCCCCGTACATCCATCTCGACGGCGACGACCGCACCGGCGCCGTGGCCACCGGCGAGAACCTCACCATCAACCTCGACCACAAGGACGAGCTCCGCCGCGTCGTCATCTTCGTCGCCATCTACGAGGGCGCCCGCAGCTTCGCCGACCTGCACGCCACCGTCACCCTTCAGCCGCAGCACGGCGCCCCCATCGACTTCTCCCTGGACGAGTGCACCGTCCCTTCCACGGTCTGTGCCCTCGCCCTGATCACCAATCAGGGCGGGGACCTCGTCGTCCAGCGTGAGGCGCGCTATCTGGTGCCGGAACGCGGAGTCAGCCCCCAGCGCACCATCGATTACGCCTACGGATGGGGCATGAACTGGACACCTGGCAGGAAGTGACCTACGCCAGGCGTCAACGGTCCGGTGCGGCTTCGGGACGGGCGTACGTACGCCCCTTCCAGGCCGCACCGCGCCCCCGGTAGTGCTGCACCGCCGAGTCGACGGTCATCAGCAGATACAGCAGGGCCGTGAAGGGCAGCAGGGGAGCCAGCCACAGCGTCTGCCGGTAGTACCGCAGCATCGGCATGTACGTACCGGCCATCACCGCCCACGCCACGAACCCCGTCCAGCCCGCCACCGCGTCCCCGGGGGCGTCCGCACCGAACAGCCCGGCGCACACCGCGACGGGCGGCGCGAGGTAGACCACCGCGAGCCCGGCCACCGTCCCGGCCAGCAGCAGCGGATTGTGCCGCAGCTGGGCGTACGCGCTGCGCGACACCATCCGCCACAGATCCGCCGGACGGGGATAGGGGCGGATGCTGTCCACCCGCTCGGCGAGCCCCAGCCACACCCGGCCGCCTGCCCGGCGCACCGCCCGCGCCACCGCCACGTCGTCGATGACCGACTGCCGCACCGACTCGGGGATCGCCGCCCGCTCGGCCGTCTCCGTGCGCAGCAGCATGCATCCGCCCGCCGCGGCCGTCGCCCGGGCGCGCTTCCCGTTGATCCGGCGGAACGGATAGAGCTGCGCGAAGAAGTAGACGAAGGCCGGCACCACCAGCCGCTCCCAGGCCGTGGCGACCCGCAGCCGCGCCATCTGCGAGACGAGGTCGAGTCCGTTCGTGCCGGCCGCTGCGACCAGCTCGCACAGGCTGTCGGGCTCGTGCGCGATGTCGGCGTCGGTGAGGAGCAGATACTCGGGCCTGCGGGTCCGCGCGAGCGCGATGCCGTGCCGCAGCGCCCACAGTTTGCCGGTCCAGCCGGCTTCCGGTTCGCCCGGCGACGTCACGGTGAGCGGCAGCCCTCCGTACTGTTCGGACAGCTTGCGGGCGAGCTCGCCCGTGCCGTCCGTGCTGCCGTCGTCGACGAGGATCACCTCGGCGTCGCCCGGATAGGACTGCCGCAGCAGCGACGGCAGGCTCTCGGGCAGGACCCCGGCCTCGTCCCTGGCCGGTACGACGATCACGACGGACGGCCAGGACCGCGGCGCCGCACGCCGCGGCAACCGCTGGTCCGTACGCCAGAAGAAGCCCTGACCCAGCAGCAGCCACAGCCACGCGGCCAGCGATCCCGTGGCGATCCACGCAATGGTGCTCATTCGCCGCAGTGTGCCCCACACCGACAGGACCGCAAGGGCCGTCGGCTAGGGTGACCGGGTGAAGATCGCGCTCATCGACTCCGGAATCGGCCTGCTGCCGGCAGCCGCCGCCGTGCGCCGGCTGCGGCCGGACGCCGATCTGGTCCTCTCGACCGACCCTGACGGAATGCCCTGGGGCCCGCGTACGCCGGACGACGTGAGCGAGCACGCGCTCGCCGCCGCACGCGCCGCCGTCGTCCACCGTCCCGACGCGCTGATCGTCGCCTGCAACACCGCGACCGTGCACGCGCTGCCCGCGCTGCGGGCCGAACTGGAGCCGGGCCTGCCCGTCATCGGCACGGTCCCCGCCATCAAGCCGGCCGCCGCGGGCGGCGGCCGGGTCGCCATCTGGGCCACCCCCGCCACCACCGGCAGCGCCTACCAGCGCGGCCTCATCCGCGACTTCGCCGACGGCGTCGACGTCACCGAGGTGCCCTGCCCCGGGCTCGCGGACGCCGTCGAGCAGGCCGACGAGGACGCCATCGACCGTTCCGTCGCCGCGGCCGCCGCTCTCACTCCGATGGACGTACGCGCCGTCGTCCTCGGCTGCACCCATTACGAGCTCGTCGCCGAGCGCATCCGTACCGCCGTCTGCGCAGGCCGCCCGGACGGGCTGCCGCCGCTGGCCCTGCACGGCTCCGCAGGGGCCGTCGCCGCCCAGGCGCTGCGCCGCATCGACGCCCGGCCCGAGCCCGCCGCGACCTTGAGCACCCGGCTGACCGTGCTGCACAGCGGGCGCGAAGGGACGCTGCCGGAGGTGGCGCTGATGTACGCCGAGGGCCGGCTGCTCGGCGCGGCGAATCCGGTCACTCCCACGCACTGAGCGCACACCGGGCAGCCCGGCGGCGTGACCCGGGCAGCTCCCCATATCCGCCGGCGACGACGGGGACGCCCGGTGCTGCCGCAGCGGGGTTTTCCGGACGGAGGACCGGTGCCGGGCGAGCGGAACGTGAGTACGCTGCTACGCATGACGGACCAGCCTCGTACCGGGGGGCAGGCCGCTGAGCCACTGCCCGAAATCTGGACCGGTCGCGCCACGAACCGCATCCAATGGGTCCTTGCGGCCGCCGGAGCGGGCTGCATGGCGCTCGGCATCGAACTCGCCGTCGACTCACCGTGGACCTCGGGAATCATCGCCCTCCTGATGTCGGTGATCGGCTGCGTCGCGGCCGGACTGCTGATGCTGTTCGGCACCCTCGCCTTCGTCCATGTCGCGGTCACGGTGGACTGCGACGCCATGGAGGTGCGCTGCGGCCACATCGGCGTGCCCCGCCGGAGAATCCCGCTCGCGTCCGTGGTGGGCGCCGAGTTCGTCCCCAGGGTCTGCCCACGGCAATGGGGCGGCTGGGGTTATCGCTGGCGCCCGGAGATGGGCACCGCCGTCATCGTCCGCCGTGGCGAGGGCATCGCCCTCCGCCTCGGCGACGGCCGGACCTTCACGGTCACCGTCGACGACGCCGAGGCGGCGGTGCGGGTGATCCGCGACCGGCTGCGCCTGGCCTCGACGGGGACGGCGGCGGGGGCCTGAAGGGCCCGGGGGCCGCGACATAGGGCCGGTGCGTCCTCAGGCGCGGTGCCGGGTGTCCGGAGGGGTGCCCCTCGGTCCGGCGGCCCGCGCCGGGGGCAACGGGGCGACCGCCGGCAAGGGGCCCAGGGGGAACGTTTCCGCGGTGGGGTACGGGTCCGCGCTGGGGTACGACGGGTCACCGGCCTGGCGTGCCGTGGCCAGCCCGGCGAGAAGACCCGCGCCCGCCGTGACCGGGGTGAAGCTCAGGGGATTGCCGACGCTTGCCAGCGCGGCGAGCGCCGTCAGCGCGGCCCCCGCGCTCAGCACCACTGCCGTGGAGCGCGACGAGCGCCACAGGCCGTACAGCAGCCAGCAGTACAGCGCACCCAGCAGCCCAGCGCCCACGAACCCCTGCTCCGCCGCCTGCTGCAGCGGCGCGGAGTGCGGTTTGCCGTCGGAGTACAGCGACTGCTGCACCGTGGGACTCAGATCGCCGAACCGGTCGGGACCCGCACCGAGCACCGGATGCTGCTCCGTGAGGGCGGCCGCGTCGTGCCACAGCTGCATCCGGTGCTGGGTGAGCTGCCCCTGGAGCGAGACGGTCAGCCCGTCCGGCAGTGCGTCCTGCGCCACCGCCCACGAGCCGCCGGCGACGAGCGCCGTGGCCAGCGCGAACCCCGCAAGCCCCGGCAGCCGGTGGCGCACACGGGCCGCCGCGAGCGAACACAGCAGTACGCCGGTGGCGGCAGCGAACCCCGCGACCGAGCCGAGCACGAGCGAGGTGCAGACGACGGCGACGGCCAGCAGCCGGAGCACGAGCCGTACGGACACGGGCCCGGCCGCCGACGCGGCCAGGCACGCCGCTCCCGTCGCCAGGACCAGCAGTGCGGCGGCCGCGCCCGTATGTCCCGGCGGGGCCGGCGCCATGGTCGTCACGCCCGGCACCCCGTGCGGCGAGGCGATCGCCAGCCCGAGCCCGCCGAGCGCGGCGGCGGCCGCGGCGGTCACCGGCAGCAGCGTTCCGCAGATCCGCCCGCACGCGTATCCCGCGGCGACGGCCAGCACGGCGAGCAGCACCCCCTCGGGCCGCGCGTCCCGGCCGGCGGCGCTGATCAGCGCCCAGGCGGCGCAGCAGCCGAGCACGACGACGCCGACGGCGTCGGGGGCACTGCCCCGCTCCTGCCGCTCCCGCTCCTGCCGCTCCCGTACGGCCGGCGACCGGCCCGGCACTGTTGCCATCCCGTCGACCCCCCGACCTGTGACGGGCCCCGTCCGCGGTCTGCCGGACGGGCAGGCGGAGAGGGCTGGCGCACACGGTAACGGCAGGGGCGGTGGTTTGGGGATGGATTGCGCAGGAACTGTGCCCCTGGGGCATCGGTCCTCGGGGCATCGCCGGATCCGGCGCCCTGTCTGCGCTGCCCGAGCCGGGCGGGACTGCCGTGCGTCCGCCGCGCGCCCGTAGACTCCGGCACGTGAGCGCGACCATGACCTCCGTCGACACCCAGCAGCCCGTCCAAGCCCCCCGAGGCCGGACCCACCGGCTGCTGCGGTGGCTCGTACGGCCCGGTGCGGCCGCAGCGTCCGGCGTACTGCTCTTTCTGAGCTTCCCGCCCCGCCCCCTGTGGTGGCTGGCCCTGCCCGGCTTCGCGCTGCTCGGCTGGTGCCTCCGGGGCCGCCGCGCGCGTGCGGCGCTGGGCCTCGGATACGTCTCCGGGCTCGGCTTCCTGCTCCCGCTGCTCGTCTGGACCGGCGAGGAGGTAGGAGCGGTTCCGTGGCTCGCGCTCGCGGCCGTCGAGGCCCTCTTCATCGCCGTCACCTGTGTGGGCATCGCCCTCGTCTCCCGGCTGCCGTGGTGGCCGGTGTGGGGCGCGGCCGTCTGGATCCTCGGCGAGGCCGTCCGCGCGCGTGTGCCGTTCGGCGGCTTCCCCTGGGGCAAGATCGCCTTCGGCCAGGCGGACAGCGTCTTCCTGCCGCTCGCCGCGGTGGGCGGCACGCCGGTGCTCGGCTTCGGGGTCGCCCTGTGCGGCTTCGGGCTGTACGAGACCATGCGCCTGATCCGTGCGTACAGGAGAACCGGCGAACTGCCCCGCGGCCCTCTCGCGGCAGCGGCGCTCACCGTCCTCGTGCCCGTCACCGCCGCGCTCGCCGCGCTGCCGCTCGTCGACGACTCGGCCGAGGACGGCACGGCGACCGTCGCCGCGATCCAGGGCAATGTGCCGCGCCTCGGACTCGACTTCAACTCCCAGCGCCGCGCGGTCCTCGACAACCATGCGCGCCGCACCGAGCAGCTCGCCGACGACGTCGCCGCGGGCAAGGTGGCCAAGCCCGACTTCGTGCTGTGGCCGGAGAACTCCTCCGACCTGGACCCGTACCGCAACGCCGACGCGCGCCTCGTGATCGACGAGGCCGTGCGGAAGATCGGCGTGCCCACCGTGATCGGCGCGGTCGTCGCCCCGGAGACCGGCAAGCTCCGCAACACCCTGATCGAATGGGACCCGGCGCGCGGCCCCGTCGCCACGTACGACAAGCGGCACGTCCAGCCGTTCGGCGAGTACATCCCGATGCGGTCCTTCGTCCGGATCGTCAACTCGGACGTCGACCGGGTCCGCCGCGACTTCGGCCCCGGCCACAAGGTGGGCGTCTTCGACCTCGCCGGCACGAAGGTGGGCCTGGCGACCTGCTACGAGGCCGCCTTCGACTGGGCGGTCCGCGACACCGTGACGCACGGCGCCCAGCTCATCTCCGTACCGAGCAACAACGCCACCTTCGGGCGCAGCGAGATGACCTACCAGCAGCTGGCGATGTCCCGGGTACGCGCCGTCGAGCACGGCCGGGCCGTCGTCGTCCCCGTCACGAGCGGCGTCAGCGCGGTGATCCGCCCGGACGGGAAGATCGTCCAGCAGACCGAGATGTTCACCCCGGACGCCCTGGTCGCCGAGGTCCCGCTGCGCTCCACGCTGACCCCCGCGACCCGCATGGGCACCCTGCCCGAGGGCGTCCTGGTCGCGCTCGCGGCCGGGGCGCTGGGCTGGGTCGGCTACGTCACGGTCCGCGGACGCCGCCGACGGGAAGCCTGATCGGAACGTTGAGGCCGCCGCCGGTCGAGGAGGGTCGCGGACGGCCGAGGGCGTCCGACGAGGTGCCGGAGGCCCTGAGGGCCCTGGAGGCATGGAAGGGCCTTGGGGCGGCGCGCGGGATCACCACATAGGGTCGGCGGTATGGGTACTCCTGATTTCATCCGCCGGATCCGGGCCAGTGCGGGCTCGCAGCTGCTCTATCTGCCGGGTGTCAGCGCGGTCGTCTTCGACGACGAAGGACGGGTACTCCTGGGGAGACGGGCCGACACGGGCAAGTGGTCGATCATCGGGGGTATTCCGGAGCCGGGGGAGCAGCCCGCGGCGGCGGCGGTGCGTGAGGTGTACGAGGAGACCGCCGTGCGCTGTGTCGTCGAGCGGGTCGTGCTCGTCCAGGCGCTGTCGAAGCCGGTGACGTACCCGAACGGCGACCAGTGCCAGTTCATGGACGTCTCCTTGCGCTGCCGCGCCGTCGGTGGTGAGGCGCGGGTCAACGACGAGGAGTCGCTGGAGGTGGGCTGGTTCTCCGTGGACGCGCTGCCGGAGCTGCAGGAGTTCGCCCTCTTCCGGATCAAGCAAGCCATGAGCGACGATCCGACGTGGTTCGACTCCACCTTGCCTGAGTGAACTGTGGGCGCTGCCCACATCGGTCGGTGCCTGAGGGCTGCCTAGGGTGCGGAACATGACCATGAATCCGGGTCCCGCCCCCCATGCCCTGGCGTCCACCCCTTCCGTCGGTCTCGACCTCGGCGGCCGTACGGCTCTCGTCACCGGAGCGGCGAGCGGCATCGGCCGAGCCTGTGCGCTGCGGCTCGCGGTTGCCGGGGCCAAGGTCAGGGCCGTGGACAGGGAGGCGGGCGGCCTCGACGCGCTCGCCGAGCGTTCCCTGGGGCTGGGGGTGGCGGGCTCCGTGGAGCCGCATGTGCTGGACCTGACCGACCTCGACGCGGCGGAGGCGGCGGCAGCGGGCACCGACATCCTTGTCAACAACGCCGGGCTGCAGCTGGTGCGGCCCATCGAGGAGTTCCCGCCGGACGTCTTCCGCACCGTGCTCACCGTGATGCTCGAGGCGCCGTTCCGCCTGATCAGGGGCGCGCTGCCGCACATGTACGGGCAGGGCTGGGGCCGGATCGTGAACATCTCCTCCGTGCATGGGCTGCGGGCGTCGGCCTACAAGTCCGCCTATGTGGCGGCCAAACATGGTCTGGAGGGACTCTCCAAGACCGCGGCCTTGGAGGGTGCCTCTCACGGGGTGACCTCCAACTGCGTCAACCCCGGCTATGTGCGTACCCCACTGGTCGAGAAGCAGGTCGCCGACCAGGCGGCGGCTCATGGCGTACCCGAGGAGCGTGTCGTCGCCGACATCCTGCTGAAGGATTCGGCGCTCAAGCGGCTCATCGAGGCGGAGGAGGTGGCCGAGGCGGTCGCCTACCTCTGCACGCCACAGGCGTCCTTCATCACCGGCACGTCGCTGGCGATGGACGGGGGCTGGACGGCGCACTGACCCGCGTCGTCCCGTGAGCCGCGCCCTGCGCCGTCCGCCTGTGGCGGGCGACACCGGGCGGGGCGGGGGGGTGACGGAGTTGTCCACAGGGGCCGCGTCGTCCACAGGGGCTGGTGCGACCCCCCGCACGGCAGGTATCCCTGTGTCCATGTCCCACGATCAGGCCTCTTACCTGGAGCTCCTCGCCCGCGGCGCCGCCGCGGAGGCGTACGACCGGCCCGTGCTGCTCGCCCGTGCGAGCGGCTCGGGCCCCGAGACGCTGGCCGGCCTGGAGCACGCCAAGCAGCTCGCGCTGCGCGTGCGCGCGGAGCTGGAGGGCCGGCGGCGCCGCGAGGCCGAGCTGTCGGCGCTCTTCGAGACCGCGCACGACCTGTCCGGTCTGCGCGACCTGGACGCGGTGCTCCGGGCCATCGTGCAGCGCGCCCGTTCGCTCCTCGGCACGGAGGTGGCGTACCTCAGCCTCAACGACCCCGTCGCGGGCGACACGTACATGCGCGTGACGGAAGGCTCGGTATCGGCGCGTTTCCAGCAGCTGCGGCTCGGCATGGGGGAGGGGCTCGGCGGACTCGTCGCCCAGACCGCACGGCCGTACGTGACGGAGAGCTATTTCGACGACGAGCGCTTCCAGCACACCCGCGCCATCGACTCGGGTGTCCGGGACGAGGGCCTCGTCGCGATCCTCGGCGTACCGCTGTCGCTCGGCAGCCAGGTGATCGGTGTGCTCTTCGCCGCCGACCGGCGCGCCCGTGTCTTCGAGCGCGAGCAGGTCGCGCTGCTCGGCTCGCTCGCCGCACACGCCGCCGTCGCCATCGACACCGCCAATCTGCTCGCCGAGACGCGCACCGCGCTCGCCGAGCTCGAGCGGGCCAACGAGATCATCCGTGACCACAGCGCCGTCATCGAGCGCGCGTCGGACGTGCACGACCGGCTCACCGAGCTCGTGCTGCACGGCGGCGGTGTCCACGACGTCGCCGGCGCGCTCTCCGAGATCCTCGACGGCACCGTCGAGTTCGTCGACCCCGCCGCACCCTCGCTCGCCGCGCTGCAGCTGGACGGCACCGACGGCCACGCGATCCGGGACGATGACGACTGGGTGGCCGCGGTGTCGGCAGGCGGTGAGCTGCTGGGCGCGCTGGTCCTGCACGGCCACCCGTCCCTCGACCCCGTCGACCGACGCACCCTGGAGCGGGCCGCGATGGTGACGTCCCTGCTGCTGCTGGCCCGGCGCTCCGCGGGCGAGGCCGAGCAGCGGGTGCGCGGTGAACTTCTCGACGATCTCCTGGACTCTCCCGGTCGCGACCCCCGGCTGCTGCGGGAACGGGCGGCCAGGCTCCAGGCCGACCTCGACGCTCCGCACGTGGTGCTCGCCGCCCGGATCGACGCCCATCCCACCGGGGACAGCGCCGAGCGGGCCACCGCCGATCGTCAGCGCCTCGCCTCCGCCGCCGCCCACCTCGCGGCCACCCGGCAGGGCCTGGCCGCGGCCCGCGACGGCGGCGCGGTCCTGCTGCTGCCGCTCGGCCCCGCGGACAGCGCCACCGACATCGCCCGTCAGACCGCCAGACAGCTCGGTGGCACCCTCCGTGAGCCCGTCACGGTCGGGGCCTCGTCCACGGTCCAGGCTCCGGTCACCGACCGGGGTGCCATAGCCACCGCCTACGCCGAAGCGCGGCGGTGTGTCGAGGCCCTGCGGCTCCTGCACCGCTCCGGAGAGGGCGCGGCGGCTGCGGACCTGGGCTTCCTCGGTCTCCTCCTCGCCGACACACGCGACATCGAGGGCTTCGTCCACCGCACCCTCGGCCCGGTCGCCGACTACGACGAGCGGCGCGGCACGGACCTGGTGCGCACGCTGGACGCGTACTTCGCCAGCGGCATGAGCCCTGCCCGTACGAAGGACGCACTCCACGTCCATGTGAACACGGTGGCGCAGCGGCTCGAGCGCATCGGCCGGCTCCTCGGGGAGGACTGGCAGTCGCCGGCCCGCGCCCTGGAGCTTCAGCTGGCGCTCCGGCTGCACTCGATATCGGCGGCGGTCTCGCGTTGACGACGGCACGATGTCGGCGGCGGTCTCGCGTTGACGACGGCACGATGTCGGCGGCGGTCTCGCGTTGACGACGGCACGACATCGACGGCCGTCTCCCGCTGACGACGGCACGACATCGACGGCCGTCTCCCGCTGACGACGGCACGAAGCGGGCCGTGTGGGCCGCTGCACAGTGCGCTGCGCAGCGGCCCACACGGCCGGAGGGTCTCGTCGCGGTCAGGCTCGGGCTCAGGCGGTCGTCGGCGCGTCGGCGGTTGCCACCGCGTCCCGTGCCTCACGGGTCTCCGGCCCTGCCGTGATATCGGCCAGATCGCGGTCCCGGGTCTCCCGGGCGCAGACGATGGCGACGACCGTCACCAGCGCGGCGGCGATGACGTACAGGGCGATCGGCGTCGAGCTGCCGTAGTCGGCGAGCAGCGCGGTCGCGATCAGCGGGGCCGGCGCCCCGGCGGCCACCGACGAGAACTGCGCGCCGATCGACGCGCCGGAGTAGCGCATGCGGGTCGCGAACATCTCGGAGAAGAACGCCGCCTGCGGTGCGTACATGGCCCCGTGCAGCACCAGGCCGACGGTGACGGCCAGCAGCAGGCTGCCGAACGACTTGGAGTCGATGAGCGCGAAGAACGGGAACATCCACAGACCCACGCCGACGGCCCCGATCAGATACACCGGCCGCCGCCCGATCCGGTCGGAGAGCGCGCCCCACGCGGGAATCACCGCGAAGTGCACGGCCGAGGCGATGAGCACCGCGTTCAGCGCGGTCTGCTTGCTGAGCCCGGCCGAGGTGGTCGCGTAGACGAGGATGAAGGCGGTGATCACGTAGTAGCTGATGTTCTCGGCCATCCGCGCACCCATCGCGATCAGCACGTCGCGCCAGTGGTGCCGCAGAACCGCCACGAGCGGCATCTTCTCGATCTGCCCCGCGGCGGCCTTCCGCTCCTCGGCCTGCGCCATCGCCGCCTTGAACACGGGCGATTCATCGACAGAGAGACGAATCCACAAGCCGACGATCACCAGCACACCTGAGAGCAGGAACGGTATGCGCCAGCCCCACGACAAGAACGCGGCGTCCGACAGCAGTGCCGTCAGGGCCGACAGCACACCGGTCGCCAGCAGCTGGCCGGCCGGCGCGCCTGTCTGCGGCCACGAGGCCCAGAACCCACGCCTGCGGGCATCGCCGTGCTCCGACACCAGCAGCACGGCGCCGCCCCACTCACCGCCGAGCGCGAATCCCTGCACCAGTCGCAGCACGGTCAGCAGCACGGGAGCGGCGGCCCCGATCGTCGCATGCGTCGGCAGCAGCCCGATCGCGAACGTCGCCCCGCCCATCAGCAGCAGGCTCAGCACCAGCAGCTTCTTGCGCCCGAGCCGGTCACCGTAGTGCCCGAACACCAGCGCGCCGAGCGGCCGCGCGGCGAACCCGACCGCGTACGTCAGAAACGCGAGCAGGGTTCCGACCAGCGGCTCCGAATCAGGGAAGAACAGCTTGTTGAAGACCAGCGCCGCCGCCGATCCGTAGAGAAAGAAGTCGTACCACTCGATGGTGGTGCCGATGAGGCTCGCGGCGACGATGCGCTTGAGCGAGCCTGGGGCGGGTGGAGCGGTTGCCGAGGCGGTCATGGATACCACTTCCGAGCGGGAACGGGGACGTTTTCGTGTCGCCACACCGTAGAAACACGCAGGTCAGTGGCACATGTGGTGGGACACCATACTTCAGTCGTCCGCTGTGCGTGCAGCCGCTATGTGAGACGTGCAGGGGCTGGTGCGACCTCGAAATGGAGCGCGGATGACATCTGCCGGAATTGGGTGGTTCGTCTTGGTTCGGTGGCGCGGTGCTGACTCCCGTGCACAGTGTCGATCGCGGTGGTGGCGGTCTGCCCGGACGCTGACCATCGACGGCCGGGGCAGTGAGCGGACCGAGGACCGCCGCCGCGTAGCTGCGCTCAAGAGCGCCGCCGTAACCGACCGTGCTGCTGTCGGCGCCGAGTCACGGACCCGACGGCAGCGGGACGCTTCGGCAACCTCCGAAGCGTCCGCTCCTATAGGGCGCTGTCCATGCAAACGATCTTCCTGTTCGTCGGAGTGCGTGCGGCCGTGGTGGCGTCCGGCCGACTCACCGGCGAGCCTGCCCCGGCCCCCGACCGCAGCCCGATCTTCTTGGCGAACGACAGAGAGGCACCCCCGCGGTGACCAGCCCTCATGTCCTGCCGGTGGCCGAGACGGCCACCGGCTGGGGCGGGGGCCCGGATCGGGCCTCTGGCAGCCGGCGTGCAGGACCACCGGGTTCAGAGCCCGCCGACTTTGGCGCTCGCCGACAGCTCGTAGACCAGGGTGATTGTGCGACGGCTGCCGGGCGGGAGGGTGACGTCCCAGCGGGCGATGCCTTCGCCGTCGACCACGTCGGGCGCCGGGGAGCATGCTTCCTTGCGCAGGCGTACCTCCACCGCCGAGACCTCTGAGACCGGGATCCGCTCCCGGAGGACGACCACCCGTTCGTCGTGCTCCCCGGGAGCAGAGAACCGGGACAGGTGCAGCCGGACCGTACGGGTGACCACGGTCCGCTGAGTGATTCCCGCCGAGTCGCGGGACTCCTCGGTCTCCCTGACCACCCGGTAGTCGTCGTTGCTGCCGAAGGCGAGCTCGGCGGGGGCGCCGGGGGCGGTGAAGTCCAGCGTGCCGCGGCCACTGAATCCGCTGCCGCGGACCAGGTCCACGGGCCCGGCGAGCAGCGCATGGCCGGACCGGTTGTCGAACCGCACCACCTGGGTGACCAGTGGGGACAACTCGGGCGAGCAGGCGTACTCGCAGCTCGCGGTCGTGGTGAAGGCGGAGAGCGGCACCCGGTGGGCGCGGCCGTCGCCGGGCACGGAGACCGGCGCGGGGGAGTTCAGCACCCGTACCTCGCCGTCGTCGTCCATCCCCGGCAGGCCGAGCACCGGGGCAGGGCCGAGGTCCCTGATTTCCTCCTCGCGCAGTTCGACGTCGACCGTGCGACGCTCCGCTGCGGAGCGGTCCCTGAGTGTCAGCCGGTCGTCGCCCAGCCGTGGCGGGTCGGTGGCCAGTGCCGAGCGGGCGGTCGACAACGTCAGCCGCACGTTCGCCCAGTCCTCGCCGGTGCGCTGCCAGACCATCGCGTCGGTCTCCAGCGTCAGGGCGTCGCCGTCGAGCAAGGCCCGGTAGGCGGGCCGCCACAGCGCACACGGGGTGAGGTGGCTCAGGCGCAGCCCGACCGGTCCGGCGACCGCAGCCTCCACGGTCAGCTCGATGTGCCCGACCAGCTCGGCGGGTTCCTCCTCGGCGAGGTCCAAGGCCCGTCGGGTCTCGTCGAGCTCGACCGCGAGGGTGGCCAGGCGGGCCTCCACGGTGCGGAGTTCCTCGCCGTACGCGTCGCGCTCCGTATCCACCCGGTCCAGTTCGCGGGCCCAGCGCTCCGGCTCGGCCTCGCCGAAACCGGTGCCCTCCCCGATATCCCGCAGCAGATCGGCGGCGAGCCGGCCGAGCAGGTCGAGGCGGGCCTGGAGACGGTCGCGCCGCTGTCCCAGGGCGAGCCGCTCCTTTTCGAGGTCGTGGATGCGGTGGAGCAGCGCCGAGTCGTCGTCGGTGGGCGGCAGCGGCCCGCGCGGAGTCCAGGTGCGGACGATCCGCAGGTCGAGCACGGTCACCGGACGAGCCGGTTGATCGGCCGTCAGTTCTGCGTGCAGGGTGCGGTCGACGGCCAGCGCACTGACCGGTCCGAGACGCAGCCGCTGGACCCCGGCCTCCAGATCGAGCACGGTGGCGCGCTCGATGTGGGCACGGTCCTCGAGGCAGGTGACGGCGGTGACGGGAAGGGGGATCGGTTCCGGAGCTGTGGTCATGGCGTGCGTCAGTTCCTCCGGTTGCCGCCGACCAGGGCCTTGCCGGCCGGGATGCGGATCTCGTAGCCGCCGTCGAGGGCGCCTGTGCCACCGGCGGGCAGGTCCACCCGCCAGAGGCGGGTGCCCGGGGCGTGGTGCTCGGGTCCTTCGCCGTCCACGGGCGCCGTCCAGTCGGCCCGTTCCTCGATCCGGACATCCGGTTCCGAGGTGACCGGGACGCGTTCGCGAACCTCCACGGTGACCGGCCTCCCGAGCCGGTTGGCCAGCTCCACGTGGACGCGGTGATCGAGCACGGTGGTGTTGTTGCGCAGCCCCGAGGTCGACTCGCGCAGCTCGGTACGGCGGGTGACCCGGATGGCCTCGGCCGGCCCGAGGCCCACCCGGCGGACACCGCCGGGGGCGAGGGTGGGCAGCGCGGCGGTCAGCACGAAGTCGTCGTCGACGGTGACCTCCACCGGACCGGCCAGCAGAGCCCGGTCGGTGGCGTTGGAGAGCACCAGCGTCGCGTACACGGTCTCCTCCACGGACGGCACGCAGAGGTACTCGGTGCGCAGACCGACCGGGATTTCGGCGACGGTGACGGTGTGCCAGGTGCCGTCGGACGGGATGTCGGCACGGGCGGCGGCGTCGAAGCGATGGTCGAAGGAGCCCGCCGACTCGCGGGGCCGCACGGCGTGCCCGGGCAGCGGCAGCGCGGCCACGGCCTCGGCGCGGCGGCGGTACTCGGCGGCCACCAGGTCGTCGGGGGAGGCGGGGAACAGCCGGCCCCTGCGACTGCCCTGCTCGTGCGGGCCGCTCATGATCAGGGCGGCGTAGTCGAGCTCGGCAACGCTCGGCCGCGGCGGACCGGCCACCGGTTCCGGCGGCGCGGGACTGCCAGGTGCAGCGGGTGCCATGGGGGCGGGGGCCGCGAAGGACGCGCCGCGCGGACGCGGCCCGCCGCCCGGTCGTGGCCCGCCGCCCGGTCGCGACCTCACCGGCTGCGCGAGGTCGGGCACCCCGCCGCCGAAGACCTCCGGGGAGGGGCCGGCCGCACTACCGGGTGCCGGGAGCGCTGCAGGCGGCGCGCCGTAGCCCTGCGGGGCCGGTGGCGTCGGTGGCGGGGCGGCCCCGGCAGCCACACGCGCGGTGCCGGCCACGGGCACGGCTGCGGTGGCAGGGCGCGGGCCTGCCGCGTCGTACCCCGCGAACAGGCCGGCGAGCCCCACCGGGGGCTCGCGCCAGCCGGAAGGCGCCGGGGCGGGCTGACGGCGTCCGATCCGGATCGAGCGGAGCCTCGGCAGGTCGGTGCGGCGCCGCAGGTCGGCGGTGGACAGACCGATGCGTACGCCCGTCCAGTCCTCGCCGGTGCGCTGGGCGACCGAGGCGCGCAGCAGCAGACGGCCGGTGCCGTCGCCCTGACGGTGGGTGAGACGGTAGGCGGGCACCCAGACGGCGCCCGGTACCCCGTACTCCAGCTCCACCTCCGCGTCTCCGGCGCCGTGGAGGGTCAAGGCCGCGGAGACCGTGGTCTCCACGTGTGCTGACGGTGCGTCGGTGGAGGCGCGCTCGAGCTTGTCCACGGCGACGCGAAGCGCGTGCTCCACCCGGCGCAGCGCCTCCTCCAGCTCGACGAGCCGGGCCTGAAGGTCCGTCAGCCGCGCGTCGACGAAGTCGGCGAGCTCCAGCCACGCGTCGACGGGGGTGCGGCGGTGCGGGTCCTCGCGCTTACGGGCCGGTGGGACCGGTCCCAAGGCCCTGACCTCTTCGATCAGGCCCAGCTGCCGGTCCCGGCGCCCCTCCGCCGCCGCGTGCTCGTCGCGCAGTCGTTCGACCTCGCGCCGCAACGCGTCGGGAATGCCGGGGGCGGCCGGCTCGGCCTCGACCTCCACCCGGGCCTCGATGACCCGCACACCGGAGGTGCCCAGGACACGGGCCCGCAGAGAACCCGCATCCAGCGAGCGGGGCAGTCCCGTCACCCGCACCCGGCCGTCCGGCGGCACGCTGCCCCGGGCCAGTCGGCGGCAGACCGCGCCCTGCGCGTACACCACCACCGAATCGAGGGTCGCCCCCCACGTCTGCGCCGTATCAGCCGTCATGCGCTCCGCCCCCGCCGCGTCCATGCTGAGCGAAGCCTACGCGAGTCGTCCGCGTGTCCGACTCCGTCCCCATGTCTTGGACGAGTTCCGAGCGACCGTCGTCGGCTCCTGGCGCCGGGCGGCTCCGCCCATGCTGCTCAATCCCACCCCGGCCCCGGGCCCCGGCAAAGAGGCACCCGAGGCCGCGAAATGGTCGCGCGCCTCCGGCAGGCGAACGGGGCCCCTGCGCCGTCTCGCCGGGGTACGGCGAGCGGCCAGGGGCCCCGTCGTGTCAGGATCCGGGCTCAGCCGGTGCGGTCACCGATGAGCGCACCGAAGCAGGGATCGTCGTGTCGGTCGGGCGCCGTACGATCCGCGCCCGCCACCGCGTCCTTGTACGCGACGGTCGAGCCCTTGGCCTCGGGCTTCAGGTGCCGGCTCGTGCCCTGAAGACGGAGGGTGACCGCATGCCCGTCGGCCGGCTCGAAGCGCAGCACCTGCCGCGCGTCCCACTTCCTGGTCGACAAGCGCGGCTCGGTCCACGACGGCCGTGCGGGCGGCATCGACCGGCCGGTCGTCGATGCCCAGACCTACGGCCGGCTTCAACACGGGCACCGCCGGCAACGCCGTGCTCGGCAACTGCAACGACGCCTTCTCCACGCCCGCCGTGCAGAACGCGAGTGTGCGCATGGGGCCGAGGCCGGCGCCTATGAAGTTGGGGAGGGTGGCGGGCAGTTCGGGACCACTGTGTGGGTGGTGGTGCCCGGTTCGGTGAATGGGAGTAACAGCCTTGTGGTCCGGCGGCTCAGCTCGGGTATGGGTTGTAGCAGTCCGGGGCCGGGTGGTACAGGGCCTGCCAGGTGTTCGGGTCGACGACCCCGCTTCTGGGCAAGCCGTGGCAGCCCTGGATCCACCTGATTTTGTCGAGCAGGCGGATGTCGAAGACGCCGTCGACGAGGAGCTTGGGCGGTTCGCCGCCCCACCGGTTGCTCAGGCACTGTGCCTGCCGGACCGCGTGGCCGGTGCGGCCGTACCAGAGGACGGGGCGAGCCGTCGACGGGGTGTAGGAACATCCGCCTTGGGCGGGCACGGCCGCGGCCTGGGGGACAGCGGCACCCAGGGACGCGGCGGTGAACAGGGCGGCGCCCCAGGCCATGAGCCTGCGCTGCCTCATATGACCTCCCCTTTTGTCCGGTCGGCCCCGGTCGGCTTGCGCGGCTCGGTATCCGGGGTGCAGGGCACCGTCCATCCTCCTTGGTCGATGCGTGGCCCGCGAGTGCGGAGGTGTACGACCTGCACATCGGGGACCATCACCTCCGGCTTCCCGGTGCTGTCCGCGCATGTGCTGGTCGCCGAGGAGTTCGACTGCCACTCCACCCGGGCTGAGTTGCAGCTCCACTTGGCAGCCGAGTACGGCATCAAGCACGCCACGCCCGAGGTGGACCATGCCCCTGTCGAGCCGGCGTCGGCCGTGTCCGAAGCTCACTTCGCCGACCCTCACGGCCCGGTCCACCGCGCCATGACCCGAACACGGGGGCAGGGATGCCCCCTGTGCGGTGGCATCTGCACGGACCGTCGCGTCCCTTCATGGCCTCGAACGAACAACGGCGGGGATGTCACCGCCGTTCCCGGACTGCCGGGCGGGCAGGTGGTACGCGCGACCCGGTCATCCCTGTTGGGGAGTGGAGCCATGGTGTGTGCCCGACGGTGGCCGAAGTGATGGAGCTGCACTCCGCACTGCCCCTGGTCACGGCCCTGCTCGACAAGCCGGCATCGTTCGGGACCGGCTGCGCCGCGCGTCTGAGGGGAAGCACACGAGCGGCACCCGACGCCTGGGCCGCTGCCTCGTGCGAGGAAGCACTGATCCGTACAGAGTGGAGTCGTGTGACTTCAGGACGTCTCGGCCACGAGGCGTTCGACGGCGTCGATGCCGTCGCACACGTGGCGCCTGTGTGGCGCTGGGATGCGTGCAGGTCTTCGCGCGTGCATGGTGGAGTCGTCTGCCGCTGTGACCCGAGGTATCCGTCGTCAACGGTGGAATGCCGGCCGAGGCCGCACGGTAGCTGCCGCGGGTTCTGCCCGCCGTCCACGACCGTGGTCCTGCTCAACGCGGCGGCATGGAAGGTGACTGCCGGCCGGTCTCGTTCCTTTCCCTGAACTCAGGTAGGTGATCAACGTGAATGACACCGTCCGGGAAGTGATCATCATCGGCTCCGGTCCGGCCGGTTACACCGCCGCGCTCTACGCAGCCCGAGCACTTCTGCGCCCGGTGGTGTTCGAGGGGGCCGTCTCCGCCGGCGGTGCGCTGATGAACACCACCGACGTGGAGAACTATCCGGGGTTCCCCGATGGGGTGTTGGGCCCGGACCTGATGCACAAGATGAGGGACCAAGCGGAGCGCTTCGGTGCCGAGATGATCCCCGACGACGTTGTGGCGGCCCGTCTCGAGAGCCGGGTCAAGGAGGTCGTCGACAGCGCCGGCGAGACCCACCGCGCCAGGGCGGTCATCCTGGCCACCGGGTCCCACTACCGCGAGCTGGGGCTGGCGAACGAGAAGCGGCTGTCCGGCCGCGGCGTGAGCTGGTGCGCCACCTGTGACGGCTTCTTCTTCCGAGACCAGGACGTCGTAGTGGTGGGTGGTGGCGACTCCGCCATGGAGGAGGCCACCTTCCTGACGAAGTTCGCACGCTCGGTCACCGTTGTGCACCGCCGTGACAGCCTGCGCGCCTCGAAGATCATGCAGGAACGGGCGCGCCGCAACGAGAAGATCCGCTTTCTGTGGAACCGGGAGGTGGTCGACGTTCTGGGGGAGGACAAGGCCACGGGTGTCCGCGTGCGTGACGTGAACAGCGGGGAGGAGACCGACCTACCGGTGGCCGGTGTCTTCGTCGCCATCGGGCTCGATCCGCGGGTCGAGCTGGTCAAGGACCAGATCTCTCTCGACCATGCCGGTTACGTCGCTGTCGAAGGCCAGTCCACGCGCACCAATCTGGACGGCGTGTTCGCCTGCGGAGACGTCGTCGACCACGAGTACAGACAGGCCGTCACTGCCGCCGGGACCGGCTGCGCGGCGGCTCTGGACGCCGAGAGGTACCTCGCGGCGCTCGACGACTGCACCACCTGTGAGGAAGCCCGCATCGAGGCCACGGCCGTGGCCGAGCTCGTGCACTGACCCACCGCCGGCGGTGCCAGGTGCCTCCTCAATCGGTTCCAGTGGTCCGCGGACGTGGTCCGCGACGATGGACTCACCCCCGGCCCGCGTACTGTCCGGGATCACCGCGCGCCCCGTCCGGTGGCGGAGTAGGTTCAAAAGGGTCCAACGACAGCGAAAGCACGGGTCGGGCAAACGCGCCGGACGTCTGCGGCGGCCAGGACGACGCCACTGCTCATCGAGCGGCAGGGCGCCCAAGAAGGGGAGGTCGAGTTTTGCTGTCCCGGATCCGCCCCGGGACTGAACGCTCTCGGCGTTCCTGGACGCTCCCATCCGAATCGCGCCGATCCGTCGGGATTCCGCTCGCGCGCCTTTTCGCTTCGCCGCACAAGAACGCGTGAAGGCTACGGAGCCGACGGCGGTTTGTCGGAGACACGGGAGAACGGTGAAACGACATGACCAAGAGCGAAGAGAAGGCAGTGCTGGCGGGCGGCTGCTTCTGGGGCATGCAGGATCTGATTCGGGCACTCCCGGGCATATTGGCCACTCGTGTCGGATACAGCGGTGGCGAGATGCCGAATCCGACGTATCGCAACCACGGTGGCCATGCCGAGTCGATCGAGATCACTTTCGATCCCGGTATCACCGACTACCGCACCATTCTGGAGTACTTCTTCCAGATTCATGACCCGACTACGAAGGACCGGCAGGGGAACGACCTGGGCCTCAGCTATCGATCTGTCATCTTCTACCTGGATGATGAGCAGAGGCGTGTCGCAGAGGACACCATCGCAGATGTCGAGGCTTCCGGGTTGTGGCCGGGGAAGGTGGTGACCGAGGTCGTGCCGGCCGGCGCATTCTGGGAAGCCGAGCCGGAGCACCAGGACTACCTGCAACGCTACCCGGATGGTTACACCTGTCACTTCGTGCGTCCCGACTGGCGGCTGCCCAAGCGTGCGAGGGCCTGACCCCGGGCTTTTGTGGCCTGGTATTGCCGTGCGACTTGGGTTCGCACTCTACGGTGCGCCGTCCTCGTGGCGAATGCGCTCGGCGAATGCCGCGTCTTCGCTCACCACGCGCTGCGCCTCTTCGAGCACCTCACGAATGTGTGCCTGTGGGATCACCGCGGCGCCGGAGGAGTCGGCGTACACATAGTCGCCAGGCCGGACCGCCACGCCGCCCACGACCACAGGCCGGTCGGCTTCGAAAGGCGTCACCGTGTCGCCGCCCCACCGTACGGTTTCGCCGCGACAGTAGGTGGCGAACCCGTATGTCGAGAGCGTGGCGAAGTCCCGCAGGCGGCCGTCGGCCAGGACCCCGGCGAGGCCATGGACGGCAAGCCGAGAGAGTTTCGTCCCGCCGCCCAACGAAACGCCAGGGTGCCCGTTGCTCGCGAGTACAAGAACCCGTCCCTCCATGCCGTCCCGGGTTGCGTCGTAGAAGAGGCGGGCGAAGTTGTACCGGTCGGTCGGGAGTGCCTCCTGGCACGAGGGGAGGTATGAGATCGTCGCTGCCGGGCCGAAGAGCACTCGGTGCGGCGTGGGGCTCACCAGGTCGATCAGATGGCATCGGTGGCGGTGGAAACGCCCCATGGCATCGACGATGTCGGCAGTGCTCAGATGCGCCAACAGATCGTGCAGCCGGATCTCTTCATTCACTTTCGTACCTCCCGGCCGAGCTGGGTGTCAGGGGCCATGACGCTGACGCTGAACGCCGAGGAATCTCCCCGATATGTGCTCCCACCTGTGGAAATGGTGTGAATGCTCAGCGCATCGGGGTGCGCATCCTCCGCAATGGCGTCGGTCCGACGACCGGTTGGGCCGACGCGGATGGGCGATCAGCGGCCATCTCGTGCCTGTCCGGAACAGCGCCACGCACGCCGCCTCCTCCCCTGCTGCCGTTGACCGATCCGCGAAACGCTCTCGGGGATCCGGCCCAGGCGGATCAGGTCTCAGCGCTCGCGGTCGTCCGGGTCGGCGACGATATGGACGGCTGCCTCCTCGGCCGAGGCAGCGCCCCCGTCAATGCCCACGTCACGCGCCCAATAGTCGTAACCGTCGTAGTCCTTGTGCACGACGTCCGTGTCCCAGGCGACCAGACGGCCGGCACGCGCACTGCCGACCTCGTCGTCGATCAGTTCGCCGTCGGTGTCCGAGGCATCTCCGAGCCCGTCTCCCTCGTCGACGACCTCCTCCTGCACTTCTCGGGCAAGCCGATGGCCCAGGTCCTCGTGTGACGCCGCTTCACGAGCCGTGATGCCCCACTCCCCGATCGCGAGCGGCCTTTCCGGCGGCGAGTACCCCTCGTCCAGGAAGTCGCCGACCTCTTCGTTGTCCAGACCCTCCTGCGATCTGAGCAACCCCGCTGCTTCGGCGCTGTGCGACTCGCTCTTCGATGCCATCGCTGCGTCCTTTGAATCGGTCGGATGTGGTGGCGACCGCCGTCGGCGGCATGGAGGCACCATTCCCTGCCACTCCGAGCCCAGCACGCTGCTGTGAACTCGATGTCCATCGGCTGTCTGTTGTTGCTCCTCGCCGACGAAGCCTTCGCGCTCGCGCGCAATCGTGGTTCGGGCTGGATTCCGATGATGGTCTCTTCGCCAGTGCTGTTGCAGTCCCAGCCTGGACTGCCCCCGATGATCTGGGACGTGCGGATCTTCACATGCTCGACCAGGAGCGAGTCAAGACCCGCCGCGGTGGCGGTCTCTTCGACCTCCGAGACAAGGCGAGAAGAGCCTTGTAATCGATCGGGTTCTGCTTTTCCATGCTAACGCGTTGCTTCTCGGTCGGGCTTTCCTCCTGGGATCAGGACGGTCTGGCCTGTCGTGAGGCGGTCGTGGTCGAAAAGGGCCTGCCATGCGGCCCGCCCGGAGATCGGCAGTACGGCGGCCATGGTGTGATCGAGGCCGACACCTACGGGCTCTTCCTCGGCAACGACGTCCATCTGCCGGCTTGCCCGGCCCACCGCGACCCGGCCGCAGTCCGGCCGGTGAACCAGAACTGACCCCTCGGCATCGCCGACCTGCGCACCACCCCCACTGTCGCCGGCCTGTCCCCGCGCACGAGCAGGTCAGTCAACCATTACGGGACAGCCCTTCAGGTGTGCGGCACGACGGCCACAGGGCAGGAGGCATGGTGGAGCACGGCGTGGGTGACCGATCCGACATGGGAGCCCTTGGCCGCTCTGCGTCGGCCGACGATCACGAGACGCGCGTCCGACGCCGCCTCGACGAGGTGCTCGGCCGCCCGCCCGGGAGCGGATACCTCGGACACCTTGACCGCCGGGAACTTGTCCCTGAAGGGGCGTACCGCGCCAGAGAGCGCCGACGCCATCTCCGCCTCCGTACCCGTGTCGTGGGCTGCTCTGTGGTGCTGGAAGAACGGAAGGTGCCACGTGTGCATGATCTGCAACGGGACGCCGTGCCGCCCGGCGAAGTCGAACGCGAACTCGATGAGCTCGTCCTTCACCTCGCTCACGTCGAGACCGAGGACCACCTTCTGGTGATTCCCGCCGCCGGAGGTGCCGGACCCGGCCGCCCTGTACCCCGGGCGCACCAGCACCACCGGGCCTTTCGCCTCCGCGATGACCTCCTGTCCCACCGAGCCGATGATGAAGCCGCCGACGCTGCCGAGCCCGTGCGACCCCATGACCAGCAGCTCCGCCTCCGAGGCGGCGGCCAGCAGCACATTGGTGGGAGCGTCCTCGATCTCCTTCGCGGTCATGGCGAGGTCCGGCCGTCGGGCCCGGATGCGCTTCTCGGCCGCAGCGAGCACGCTTTCCGCCTCTCCGGCACGGTCATCGTGCGACACCTTCACGGCCTGCAACTGGTGCTCCGCCCACCGCGTGGCGTTCACCAGCCGCAGGCCGGTACCGCGCAGGGCCGCTTCGTCAGCGGCCCAGTCCACTGCCGCCAGACCTTCTTCGGAGCCGTCCACTCCCACGGCGATGGGTCGGGACATGCTGCTCTCCTTGCCTCGGGCTGTTGCGAAGGGACCGTCACGAGGGCCGCCATGGGCATTCCACGCGCGAGGGCGCCTGATCTGGAAACTACCGAGTCGCCGTAAATAGTGCGATTCAGGGCGTCACGGATAGTGAGTGCTGTCCACGTGCATCGGCCGTCGGACGCCCGCCCGGACACCCTCAGGCGTGGCAGGCCCGTCCGCCCGGGAGCACCCCCTTCAGCCACGGGCTTCCGCGTCGGCCTGGGCGGCGCTGCCTTCGACGACGGTGACGACTGCGCCATCCGGTGCAGGCGACGAATGGTCAGGGCAGATGCCTGTGCCCTGGACGCGGCGTGTTCCGACGCGTCGACCTGATCGTGGGCCAGATCACCGGCCCGAGCGCGCTCGACTCCGACACCAACCCGACCACGAAGGTGGTGGCGCGGGTCGGCCCGAGCGACTGGCGCAAGCAGGGCAAGGAGTACGTCATCCGGCACACCCTGCATGACGTGGAAGGCGACCTCTACGCCAGGGTGCGCGGCACCAGCACCGACGAGGTCGAACCGCTCGCCGACGGGCTGGAGAGCCCCTGGGGCGACCTGTGGTTCTACTCGAACCCCGTTTTCGTCCACGTTCGCCGGCCCGCTGACTCCGCGCCGGCGACGGCGGCTCCTTACCTGGTCGAATGTCCGCCGGCCGAGTGTGGGCGCATCCACGCAGGACGTTGCACGAACACCCACCGAACCCGGGATATTGTCGCGGCCTCGGCTGAGCCCCTCCTGTGGGCGGCGCGGGAATCACGCGCCGCTCATAGGAGGGCCTCATTGATTGCGTTCGGCAGGAGTTGAGCCTCGGTCCCGGTCCCGCGTGTACCGAAAGCGGACCGTGGCAGGTCGACGCGTACGTCGCCAGGAGCCTCTCGGCCGTGACGTACTCACGTCAACAGGCCGCAGGAATCCCCCTCCTTGTCCGTGAACAGTCGGAGATATGCGCCTGCCGACCGTCTGCCACTCGATCGAGCGATACAGCCTTTCATGGATTCATGGATCCATGTACCGCTCGAATCGTCGCCGTGAGTGACGATCCGTCATGTGCAGACGCGAGGAGAGGGTTTTGCCCATGAGCCGGCGCAGCACCGCCGAGAATGATCACGACCACCCACACGGCGGCCACGGGCACCACCACGGCGTAAGCGAAGTGCGTGACCTGCACGTCTGGGAGCTCACCTCGGGCTACACCGCGCTGTCCGCACACATCCTCGTCACACCGACGGCGGACTGCCACACCGTGCGCCGGGCCGCCGAGCGGATGCTGCACGACCAGTACGGCATCGAACACCTCACCCTCCAGGTCGACCACGCGTCCGAGCGCGTCGGGGCCGACGTCGCACACTGCGCCGGCTCCCACGGCCGGGCCCACGTAGGCAGTGCACGCGCGTCCTAGGACACGAAGCGGCAGCGCCCTCGTTCGTCGGACGATACGAAATCCAGACAACCCCTCATATGAATTCCCGTCCCTCGGGCTTTGGTCGACAAGTCACCTTCTGACGGTTTCCCGGCATGAGTCGCGGGCATTGTCGAAAGCGATGCACGAATAGTCCCGAGGGTCCGATTCGCCCTCCCCGAGCCCGCCGCAGATGCGGCATCACGATTCAACTACCGCAACAGAGCACTACGTTCCGCGCGTGCCTCGGACAATGGGCACGGGAGGGTGCACAGATGTCTGTGACGGAATTCTTCCAACTCCTGTCGGCGGTTCCCGGATTCCGGGCATGGCTCGCCGTATCGCTCATGGCGGCCGCCACTGCTGCGGGAGCGGTCCTGGCGAACAGGGGCTCCCGGCAGGCGGCACTGATCCTGGTGATCGCCTCGGGCATGATGCTCACCACAGCCGTGGTGGACCTGCTTCCGGAAGCATGGCACGAGGGCGCCGCGGTGGGGATGCCCGTCTGGCTCTCCCTCGCGACGGCGGTGACGGCCTACCTCGTGATGACGTTCTTCACCCGCAACGGCTGCGGCTGTGACATGGAAGCGGCTGCGCAGGCGGCAGGTGCCCACGCCCCCGGCCGCCATCGCAGGCTCAAGGAGAGCGCCGGTGCGCTGTCGGTGGGTCTGGGGGCGGCAGCCGCACTGTCCACCCACCGCGTCGTCGAGGGGACCGCGCTGGCCCTGGCCTTCTCCGTCCCGGTGATCCTGATGCTCGTGGTGGCATCCGCCAGCGACGGACTGGCTCTTGCGGCCCTGCTGCGGGAGACGAAGCAGCGCCTCGCTCCCTGGCTGCTCGTGGCCTGCGTGAGCCCGGCCGTCGGCGTCCTGATGACCACCGTCCGTCCGCTCCCCGCAGCGGTCCTGCCATTCGCCCTGGCCCTGGTCGCCGGCGTCATCCTGCGCATCGCGGTCGTCGGTCTGAAGCTCGCCGCCCGGAAACGAAGCAACGGCCGGCTCTCGCGCTGGCACATCACTGCCGCGGCTGCCACCACCTTTGCGATGGGGGCCCTTCTTCTGGCCGCGCACTGACGCCCGGACGACATCTCACAGAACAGAAAGGCACCGTCGTGGGTGACGCATGTTGCAGCAATGAAGCCCTCAGAACGGAAATCGACCGAGCCGACGCCCCTTGTCGCCATCCGGAAGTCCTGGGCCGGGAAAGGCCCATGGTGACCCCCGATGACGTCCATCACAAGTGGTTCACCACCGCGCGACTGCGTGAGGGATACGACCTGGGTGAAGTCGACAGCTTTCTGCTCGACGTCGAATTCACCCTCGACCGTCTCTACCGGGACAACGCGGTGCTGCAGCAGCAGCTCGCCGCCTCCTCCTCGGCGCAGCAACTCGCCGCCTCCGACAGTCGGAGCGCGTCGCGCATCGTCGCCCTGGCGGATCAGACCGTCGGCCAGGCGATCGCCGCCGCCTGCGCCGAGGCCGGTCGCATCATCGGCGAAGCCCAGGCACGGGCCGACGTGATCGAGCGGGAAGCCACTGCCCGCGCTCAGCAGGGCACCTACGAAGCCGCCGAGCAGGCCGCGGACTTGGACAGGAAGCTCCGGGAGAAACGCTCCGAGCTGGAGTCGATGACCAGCTCCCGGCTCACCCTGGAGCGTCAACTCGCCGGGCTGCGCAGTCTGATCGACGAGTACCGCAGCCGCATGACGGTCCAACTCGACGACCAGCTCGAGGAGGTCGAGCGCCGGGCCGACGAGTATCTCGGTGCCACGGTGCCCTCGCAGCCGACCGGACTCGTCCACCATCAGGCTCCACCGGTCTGGCCCGGGCAACCACAGGTCCCCCAGCAGGGCTCGAACCATTCGGACGCCGCAGCCGACAACAGCTGGAAGACCGGGTGACCACCCGGTGCGCAACCCCCGAGGGCCTCCGTGCCGCCTCCTGACGGCATGGCAGGCCAGGGCCGACACGAGGGGTGCCGCACCACGAGGGACACCACCACCGTCCGGGAGCGCGACGGCGGCCCGGGAGTGTCGATGCACGCCTGATGCAGCAGCTCGCGCCGGTCATCTCGGCGGCGCGAGCTGGGCCCCTGCGGTCCGGGCGGGGAGTCGTGTGGGGGATTCCTTGGGGCTGATCGGGCGAAGCGGGGTGTGGGGCGACGGCCACGAGCTGCTCCGGGGAGAGGCTGGGCGCATGAGTTCTGGATCCGTGAATCCCGGCGGTCGTCTCCGTGGCCGTGTCATCGGTGTGCTGAGTGCTGTTGCCGCTTCGGCGGTCGTGGTGTGTGGATGCGGGAACAGTGGGGAGGGTGAATCCTCCGCCGCGGCGCCGACTGCTCCGGCGCAGTCGGTGGGACAGCAGACGACCGGGGGCCTCAACGAGGAGCAGACGGCGCGGAAGGATCTGCTCAGCGCCGTGAAGATCGGATGGGACCAGGCAGCGAACACCGCACTGGCGACGGTGCAAGGCGCCAAGTTGGTCGACATCGAGTTGCAGCGCTCCGCGGGCGGAGGCCCGGAGTGGGACAGCAAGATCGCCACGGCGGACGGAACGGCCCATGAGGTGGAGGTCGACGCCGTCTCCGGACAGGTGACCCAGTCCCGGGTCGAGCCTGATCAGGACACCGAGGACAAGCAGGAACTGGCCGGCCGGCTCAGCAGCGCCAAGATCACCGCACAGCAGGCTGCCACGACCGCCACGGACCGGAAGAAGGGCACCGTGAGCGCCGTCGGACTCGAGGACTCGGACGGCGGTGCCACGATCTGGTCCGTCGACGTGGTGACGGCGAACGACTGGTACAAGACCGCGTTCGACATCGACACCGCCAACGGCGACGTCCTGCGCGAGGAGGTCGACCGGGACTGAGCCGCCGCGTCGCCGCGGCGGGAAGGGGATGCGCTCCCTCCCGCCGATGGGCGGGACAGGGGCGAGGGCCCCACCCGGTGCCTTTGAGGACGCGCCGGACAACGCACGCCAAGGCCGCCGGTCTCGCCGATCAGGCAGGGCCCCCAGCGCCCACACGGCTCGGTCGACCGCGCGGTGGGCGACCTTCGCCGCACGCCCGGCCTCGCTCGCCGCGCCCGCTCCGCTCTGACGGTACGCCCCGAGCCTGCTTCCCCACGCGACGTGAGGTGCAGGCGGGGACGCCGGCGAGAGCGCGGTCGGATGAGAGAGGTGGCGTCAGCGACGCTAGCCTTCGCGGTCAGCCAGTTCTGTTTCCAGCCACTGCAGGACGTCGGGCGTGACGGGGTCGGTGATGTCGGCGTACTCGTCGTGCTTCTTCAGGTACTTGGCCACGTAGGGGCAGGCGGGCACGATCCGCCTCCCGGAGTCGCGCACGTCGGTGAGCGCGTGGTGGACCAGCTGCGAGGCGAGGCCCTGTCCGGCGAAGGCGTCGTCGACAACGGTGTGGTAGAAGACACGCTGCACACCGCGGTCGCGGTAGGCGCTCAGGCCCGCGCGCTTGCCGTCGACCAGGATTTCGTAGCGGTGCCGGGCGTCGTTCCGCTCGACGACCGGGGTGGGGGAGGGCTGGCTCATCAGGTGCCTTTCAGGTCTGGGCCGTGTCAGCGACGGGACGGATTCTTGCGCGGCGTGATGGTGGCGTTGGGCAGGGCAGGCGCGGGAAGGCGGTCACCCGCGTATCCCTCGACGGTGCCGAAACGGTCGGAGGAGTTCTGCCAGTCCTCCCGGGCCCGGACGATGTCTTCGTGGCTGCGGCCGATGAAGTTCCACCACATGACGATCTCTTCCTCGAACGGGGTTCCGCCGAGCAGAACTGTCCGTGCCGGGTCATCCGACTCGTTCGTCAACGTCAGCGCGTCGATCCCGGCGTGGACGAAGCCCAACTCCGCCGGGCCCAGAAGGGCGCCGGCCATGTGGACGTTCCCGTGGTCGACGAGGAGGCCGTGCTCGAAGGCCGGGTCCAGAGCGAGCCTGATCGTCGCGCGCGGCTCGACGACGATCTCGGCGCCGAGCAGGGGCGTGAACGTCCTCACCGGGGACTTGTCCCCGGTGAGGGAGCCGAGGAAGACCCTGACCTCGGCCCCGTCGATGCGTACGGGCTCAGGTACGTAGTGCTGGAAGTCGCGATCCGCGTACCGGTGCTCCTCGGGCAGCGCCACCCACAGCTGGACACCGTGCAGGACCGTCGTCCGCGCGGTCGAGACCTCCGAATGGCTGATGCCGTGCCCACCCGTCATGAGGTTCAGCTCGCCCGGCCGTACGAAGGCGTGGTTGCCCATGCTGTCGCGGTGCTCGATCTCCCCGCTGAACAGCCAGCTCACGGTCTGCAGCCCGGTGTGCGGATGGGGGGCGACATCCATGCCGCCCGTCGCTGCGATGTCGTCGGGGCCGTAGTGATCGGCGAAGCACCAGGCTCCGATCAGTGACCGGGCACGCTGCGGCAGCGTGCGCCGCACGGTCATCGCCCGCGGGCCGCCCAGAGGCACGTCACGCGGAGTGAGCACGTCGACCTGCGCCACTTCCGTCCCGTGCCCGCCGTCTGCGGGCGCTCCGCAGCGCAGCTCGATGGATTCCGCTTCGACGTTGCTCACCGCGAACCGCCCTCCGCCACCAAGATGGTTTGATTTTCAACCATCATGCCCTGATCATAGAGCGGACGGCAAACCCGACCGCGTGCAGGGCGGAACAAGGGGGCCGGCGGCCCCGAAGGAGTCCCAGGTTGAGCAGCGAAACGGCAGGGTCCTCGGCCCGGCGGATCTTCATCGACAAACAGAGCCCCAAGGCGTATCACACACTGATGCAGACGTCCGAAGCGGTTCGTTCGGTCGCTGCCGACGCAGGACTCGACCGTACCGTCGTGGAACTGATCAACCTTCGTGTCTCGCAGATCAACGGCTGCGCCTACTGCCTCGACGTCCACACCAGGGCCGCTCTGCGTGGGGGAGAGACCGTGCAGCGGCTGGGGGTCCTGGCGGCCTGGCGGGACACCGAATTGTTCACGCCGGGGGAGCGTGCGGCACTCGCACTGGCGGAGGTGGTCACCGACCCCACTGACGTCACCGCGCAGGAATCCGCCTACGACGCTGCCCGCCGGACGCTCACCGACGACCAGGTCTCCGCGGTGATCTGGGTGGCGATCACCATCAACGCGTTCAACCGGGTCTCGATCATGAGCAAGCATCCGGTGCGGAACAAGCCCCAGCAGTGACCTGCCGTTCCCGCCTCGGCTCCGTGCCGGCTCACGCCTGCTGCCCGTGTCGCCAGCGCGTCTCGTTCGCCGCATGAGGGTGAGCGGGTGAGGATGGGGGAAACGAGCGGCACGACGCGCAGTCGAGGAGGATCTCATGCCTTTGGTGGGCGAGTACCAGCCGAGTCCGGAGACCTGGGTGCGTGAACAGGTCGAACTGTACGAGAGCTCCGGTGGCACCGAGGGGACCACGCTGCGCGGCAGGCCCGTGATCATTCTGACGACCCGCGGCGCGAAGAGCGGCAGGATCCGCAAATCACCGCTGATGCGCGTGGAGCACGACGGACGCTATGCCGTGGTCGCCTCATTGGGCGGTGCCCCCAAGCACCCGGTCTGGTACCACAACATCGTGGCCGATCCGAGGGTCGAGCTCCAGGACGGGCCGATGCGCCAGGACATGACCGCACGTGAGGTCACGGGCGAGGAGAAGGCCCAGTGGTGGGCTCGCGCGGTCGAGACATGGCCCGACTACGCGGAATACCAGAAGAAGACCGACAGGGAGATCCCGGTCTTCGTTCTGGAACCGGTGGCCGACGGGCACTGAGCAGGCGGGGCGCGGTGTGTCACGTGAGTGGATCTCGGCCCTCAACGATCGCGTGCCGTGGGACGTGGCGGTCCGACGAACGGCCGGTGGCCCGGATCGGCGCCCGGCTCCACGGCGGCGTAGCCGTCGATCCGCATGGCCGAAGCGATCCGGGCAGGGACGTGCACGTGCTGCCGGTGCGCGGCACCCGGTCACAGGTGCCGCGCTGTTCCGGTACCTCCGGAGAGCCCGACGACGAACAGGGCCGCTACGTTCGCGCCGGGCCCCATCCCTCATCGGGCGTCGAAGGTTACGAACCGACCTTGCGCTTGTTCCACACGTCGAAGCCGACCGCCGCCAGCAGCACCAGGCCCTTGATGACCTGCTGCCAGTCGGTGCCGATCCCGACAAGGTTCATGCCGTTGTTGAGCACGCCGAGCACGAGGCCGCCGATGATGGCGCCCAGTACCGTGCCGACGCCGCCGCTCATCGACGCTCCGCCGATGAACGAGGCGGCGATCGCCTCCAGTTCGAAGTTGATGCCGGCCTTGGGCGAGGCGGCGTTGAACCGGGCGGCGAAGACCAGTCCGGCCAGCGCCGCGAGCATTCCCATGTTGAGGAAGACGGCGAAGGTGACCTTCCTGTCCTTGACGCCGGACAGCTTGGCGGCGGGCAGGTTGCCGCCGACCGCGTACACATGGCGCCCGATGACCGCGTTGCGCATCACATAGCCGAAGCCGACCAGTAGCGCGGCGAGGATCAGCAGCACCACCGGGGCGCCCTTGTAGCTGGCCAGCAGCAGCGTGAAGACCAGGACCGCGGCGATCAGCGCGCCCAGCTTCACGGCGAAGAGCCCGGCGGGCGGCACCTCCAGTGCGTACTCCTGCTGGCGCCGGCGGTCGCGCACCTCCTGCCACACGACGAAGACCATCAGGGCCAGGCCCAGCAGCAGTGTCAGATTGTGGTAGTTGGTGCTCGGCCCGACCTCCGGAAGGAAGCCGTTGGAGACCGTCTGCAGCCCGTCCGGGAAGGGCCCGATCGTCTGGCCCTTGAGGAAGATCTCGGTGAGACCGCGGAAGAGCAGCATTCCGGCGAGGGTCACGATGAACGACGGAATGCCGAGATACGCGATGAAGAAGCCCTGCATCGCACCTGCTGCCGCCCCGAGCAGGAGCACCAGCACCACCGCCAGCGGCCACGCCATCCTGTGCTCGACCATCAGCACCGCTGCCACCGAACCGACGAACGCGGTGAGCGAGCCGACCGACAGGTCGATATGGCCCGAGATGATGACGATCATCATGCCGATCGCCAGGATCAGGATGTAGCTGTTCTGCAGGACCAGGTTGGAGACATTGCGCGGCAGCAGCAGATCGCCGCCGGTCCAGACCGCGAACAGGGCCACGATCAGGCCGAGGGCGATCAGCATGCCGTACTGCCGCGTATTGCCGCGCAGCCCGTCGAGGATCAGGCGGCCGACGCCGGGGCCCGGTCCCGACCGGCTGCCGGCCGGGTCGGCCTCGGTCTCGGCCGTGAGATTGGCGCTCATGGGTGCTACCCCTCGTTCCTGTCGTTCTGGGAAACGTGAGAGACGGTGTCCTTGGTCATGTGCCGCATCAGCAACTCCTGGGTCGCCCCGGCGCGGGCCACCTCACCGGTGAGCCGGCCGGCGGCCATGGTGTAGATGCGGTCGCACATGCCGAGCAGCTCGGGGAGTTCCGAGGAGATGAAGAGGACTGCCTTGCCCTGGGCGGCCAGCCGGTCGACGACCGTGTAGATCTCGTACTTGGCGCCCACGTCGATGCCGCGGGTCGGCTCGTCCAGGATCAGGACATCGGGGCCCGCGAAGATCCACTTGCTGAGGACGACCTTCTGCTGGTTGCCGCCCGAGAGCTTGCCGACCGGCTCGAAGACGGTCGGAGCCTTGATGTTCATGGTCCGGCGGTAGCCCTCGGAGACCCTGCGCTCCTCGTGCTCGTCGACGATGCCGCGCCGGGCGACCTTGGACAGCGCGCTCAGCGAGACATTGCGGTTGATGGTGTCGATCAGATTGAGGCCGTAGCGCTTGCGGTCCTCCGTGACGTACGCGATCCCGTGCCCGACCGCCTCGGGAACGGTACGGGTACGGATCTCCACGCCGTCCTTGAGGACCGTGCCGCCCCCGTACCGCCCGTAGCTGCGCCCGAACACGCTCATCGCCAACTCGGTGCGGCCGGCGCCCATCAGGCCCGCGATGCCGACGATCTCCCCGCGCCGTACGTTCAGCGAGACTCCGTCGACGACCCTGCGGTGCTGGTCGATCGGGTGGTGCACGGTCCAGTCCCGGATCTCCAGCGCCGGTGCCGCACCGGTCTCCGCCTGGTGCGGGGTGCGCTCGGGGAAGCGGTGGTCCAGGTCGCGGCCCACCATGCCGCGGATGATCCGCTCCTCGGTGGTCTCCGGGGCCTTCACATCGAGGGTCTCGATGGAGCGGCCGTCCCGGATGATGGTCACCGAGTCCGCGATCCGGGCGATCTCGTTGAGCTTGTGCGAGATGATGATCGAGGTGATGCCCTGGCTCTTCAACTCCTCGATCAGATCGAGGAGTTTGCCGCTGTCCTCATCGTTGAGCGCGGCGGTCGGTTCGTCCAGGATCAGCAGCTTCACCTCCTTGGAGAGCGCCTTGGCGATCTCCACCAGCTGCTGCTTGCCGACGCCGATGTCGGCGACCCGGGTCTGCGGATGCTCGTCCAGGCCCACCCGCCGCATCAGCGCGGCGGCGTGCCGGAGCGTCTTGTGCCAGCTGATCACGCCTCGCGTGGCGTGCTCGTTGCCGAGGAAGATGTTCTCCGCGATGGAGAGATACGGCACCAGGGCGAGCTCCTGGTGGATGATCACGATGCCGCGCTTCTCGCTCGCCCCGATGTCCCTGAACCGGCACGGCTCACCCTGGAAGAGGATCTCCCCCTCGTAACTGCCGTGCGGATGGACGCCGCTGAGGACCTTCATCAGCGTCGACTTGCCGGCGCCGTTCTCCCCGCAGATGGCGTGTACCTCGCCCGCGCGGACGGTCAGGGAGACGTCGGACAGCGCCTTGACGCCGGGAAAGGTCTTGATGATCGAACGCATTTCCAGGACGGGTCCCGCCATGGGCGTGCCTACCAATCTCCTTGGAGTGCGGAAAGTTCTTGGCTAGTCGAGGTCGCTCGCCTTGATGTAGCCCGAGTCGACCAGCACGCTCTGGTAGTTGCTCTTGTCGACGTTCACCGGGTCCAGGAGGAAGGCCGGCACGACCTTCTTCTCGTTGTTGTACGTCTTGGTGTCGTTGACCTCGGGCTTCCTGCCCTCGAGCAGCGCATTGACCATCTGCGCCGCGACCTTGGCCAGCTCGCGCGTGTCCTTGTAGACGGTCTGGGTCTGCTCGCCCGCGATGATCGACTTCACCGAGGCGACCTCGGCGTCCTGCCCCGTCACGATGGGCAGCGGCTTGCTCGCGCTGCCGTAGTCGTCGGACTTCAGCGCCGACAGGATGCCGATGGAGATGCCGTCGTACGGCGAGAGGACCGCGTCCACCCGGTCCTTGGCGTACGAGGAAGTGAGCAGGTCGTCCATGCGCTTCTGGGCGGTGCCGCCGTCCCAGCGCAGGGTGGTCACCTGGTTGAGCCGGGTCTGGCCGGACTTGACGACCAGCTGCTTCTTGTCGATGTACGGCTGCAGGACGTTCATGGCGCCCTGGAAGAAGTAGCGGGTGTTGTTGTCGTCGTTCGAGCCGGCGAACAGCTCGATGTTGAAGGGGCCCTTCTCGCTGCCGTCCTTCAGGCCCAGCTTGTCGACGAGGTAGCCGCCCTGGAGCTCGCCGACCTTCTCGTTGTCGAAGGAGGCGTAGTAGTCGACGTTCGGCGAGCCGAGGATCAGACGGTCGTAGGAGATCACGGGGATCTTGGCGTCCGCCGCCTGCTGCAGGACATTGGCGAGTGCCCGGCCGTCGATGGCCGCGACCACCAGGGCGTCCACTCCCTGGGTGATCATGTTCTCGATCTGCGAGACCTGCTGGTCCGGGTCGTCCTCGCCGTACTGGAGCGTGGTCTTGTACCCGTACTTCTCCAGGCTGGTGACCATGTTCTTGCCGTCGGCGATCCAGCGTTCGGAGGACTTGGTGGGCATGGCGATGCCGACGTTGAGGTCCTTGGCGTCCTTCTCCTCCTTGCTGCCGCCCGCGCTGCTCTGACCGCAGGCGGCGAGGGCGAGCGCGAGACAGGTCGCGAGGGCGGTGGCGGTGGCGGCTCTGCGGATTGGCATGATCATCAGTCCTTGTCGGTCTCGTGGGTGGTGTCCGGGAAGCGGTTCAGGGGGCCCGGCAGCCGGGATCCGAGCGGCGACATTCCGCCGTCCGCGCCGTGCCGGGCGAGCAGATCGAGGGCGAGCCGGCCGCGGCGCACCCGTTCGCGGGCGGTCGCCAGCACGGTCTCGCGCAGATGCAGGCCGGACGGATAGATCGAGGGTGCCTTCGCCAGCCCGAACTTCAGATACAGCGGGGCGCCGCGGCGGATCAGCTCGGCGACCTCGTACATCCGGACGTAGCCGCCCAGGTCGTCGGGTGCCTCGATGTACAAGTCCATCGGCGCGGCACTGACCCGGCGGATCTCGGTGAGGTGGGCGAGCGGCAGGTCGCTCGGCACATTCACCGAGTCGGCGCCCAGGCGCTCGTGGACGGCGTACGCCGCCGGGTTGACCGGGCCGATCAGGGCCGAGACCTTGAGCGTGGTGTCCGCGGGGATGATCCCCCGACGCCGTGCCTGGTGCAGCGTCCACAGCACGCCCTCGTCCGCCACCAGCAGGCACTGCACGCCCAGTTCGGTGGCGCGGACGGCGTCCTCCACACAGCCGGCAACGGCGTCGTGGCCGCGGGCGCGCAGACCGCCGCCGCGCGAGTCGGTACGTACCGAGCCGCCGATGTCCCAGGTGCCGCGCGGGCCGGTGAACAGGCAGAGCTCGATGTCGCGTTCGGCCGCCGCGTCCACCATCTCGGTGATCTCGGCGTCGGTGAGCATCCAGATGCCGCTGCCCTGGCTGATGCGGTGGATCGGCACATCGAGCCGCGTGGATTCCTTGAGGACCGCGTCCAGTGCCTCCGGTCCCTCCACGGAGGGAACCTCGGTACGCCAGCTGCCTCCGTCGGGGAAGGAGTGCGGGGAGGCATCGGCGGGGGAGAGCGCGGGGGTGCCGAGGCCGAGGGAGGCGAGCGCGTGTTCGCCGGGGCGGCGGGGAGTGGAAGGGGGAGCGTCGGTCACGGGCAGTCCTTCATGTTCGATATTTCGGACGCGGTTCGAGTCTGTGGAGGTGCGCCGGCACGGGCGGTCAGGCGCTCGTACCGGCGCGCGGATCAGGGCCGCAGAAGTACCTTGCCGACCTTGGGATCGCCGGATCCCACCAGCTCGATCGCGTGCGGGAACTCGGCGAGCGGCAGCTCGTGGGTGACCAGGGGAGCGAGGTCGAGCAGGCCTGCCCCGAAGGCCCGCACCGCGTGGGACCAGGCGGCGGGTGGCGCGCCGAAGACGGTGTGCACGGACAGGCGGTGGGTGACGAGTGATGCCGGATCAAGGCCGAGGGCTCCGGGCGCGGGGATGCCGGTCAGGACGACCCGCCCGCCACGCCGGGCGAACCTCACGGCGGCGCGGGCGGAGCCGGCCGCCCCGGCGGCCTCCACCACCAGATCGCACCCCCCGGCGACGTGGAAGCCGGCCAAGTCCTCCGGTTCGGCCACCGGAGTGGCTCCGAACTTCCGTGCGAGATCGGCACGTTCACGCCTCGGCTCCACCACGTACAGCTCGGCGGGGGACGAGGCGGCCAGCAGCTGGACGGCGATCAGCCCAAGGGCGCCTGCGCCGATCACGGCGACGCGCTCACCCGGCCGCGGTCGCGCCACGAGCGCGGCGGCCGCCACGCACGCAGCGGGCTCCAGGAGGGCAGCGGCCGTCAGATCGGCGTCATCCGGCAGCGCGTGCAGCAGCCGTGCCGGAAGGGTCAGCGTCGGCGCCATCGCGCCCGGCCGGGTGAACCCGGTCTCCTCGTATCCGGCCGTGCACAGCGTGGTCTCCCCGGCGTGGCAGCGGTCGCACACCTGGCAGTTGCGGAAGCCCTCCCCGACCACCTTCCTGCCGACGAGTTCCGGCGGCACCCCGGCGCCGACCGCGGTGACGGTGCCGGACCACTCGTGGCCGGGGGTGACCGGGTAACGCACATAGCCCTCGGGCCGGTTGCCCTGGTACATCTCGCGGTCGCTGCCGCAGATGCCGCTCGCGTGCACGCGGACGAGGGCCTCCCCGGGTCCGGGCGGGGCCGGCTCGTGAGGGACGAGCCGGTGCTGTCCGGGTGCGTCGAGTACGACGGCGTGCCCCGCTCCGCTCGGCGCGCCCGTCATCGGCTGCCGCCTCGCGACGGATCGCGCTGCTCCCAGCCGTCCGCCCACAGGTCGAAGCGGGCCTGCTGCTGCGGGAACTCGGCCGCGGCGTCCGTGTCGAGCTCGACGCCGAGGCCCGGCGCGTCCGACAGTTGGAAGTAGCCGTCCACCACCTGCGGAGCTCCCTTCACCACCTTCTTGATCTCCGCGTCCGCGAAGTCGTTGAAGTGCTCGAGGATCTTGAAGTTCGGGGTGCTGAACCCCACGTGGAGCGAGGCGGCGGTGAGCACCGGGCCGCCGACGTTGTGCGGGGCGACCAGCATGTAGTGGGTCTCCGCGGTCGCGGCCAGCTTCCGGGTCTCCCAGATGCCGCCGAGGTGGCCCACGTCCGGCTGGATGATGTCGGCGGCCTGGCTCTCGAACAGCTCGCGGAACTCGATCCGGTCATGGATGCGTTCACCCGTCGCCACCGGGATGTCCACCTTCGCGGCGACCTTCTCCAGCGCCTTGAGATTCTCCGGCGGTACCGGCTCCTCCAGCCAGGCCGGACGGAACGGCGCCAGCTCCCCGGCCAGCCGGATGGCCGTGGCCGGCGAGAACCGGCCGTGCATCTCCAGCATCAGCTCGGCGTCCGGCCCGATGGCGTCCCGTACCGCCTCGATCAGAGAGATCGCATACAGAGTGTCCTGGTGCGACAGCTCGAAATGCCCCGTACCGAACGGATCGATCTTCAGCGCCTGGTATCCATGCTCGATCACCGCGCGGGCGGCCCTGTGGTACGACTCCGGGGTCCGCTCGGTCGTGTACCAGCCGTTGGCGTAGGCCTTGACCTTGTCGGTCACCTTGCCGCCGAGCAGCTGCCAGACCGGCACCCCGAGCGCCTTGCCCTTGATGTCCCAGCAGGCCATCTCGATCACCGCGATGCCCGACATCACGATCTCGCCGGCCCGCCCGTAGTCGCCGTACTTCATGCGGCGTACGAGGTCCTCCACCGCGAACGGGTCGGAGCCGGCGATGTGGTTGGCCTCGGCCTCACGGAGATAGCCGATCAGCGCGTCGGTGCGGCCGAGCATGCGGGTCTCGCCGACACCTGTGAGTCCCTCGTCGGTGTGCACGAGCACATAGGTGAGATTGCGCCAGGGGGTCCCGACGACGTGAGTGCTGATTCCCGTGATACGCACGGCAGTTGTCCCCAGAGTCTGTTCGATATTTCGTCACACGTTCGAAATGTAGGCGTGACCGTAAGCGGCTGTTCCGGGAGGTGTCAATGGTCCGCGCGGCCATTGCCCGGTGAACAGAGCTGTGGTTAGCCTGTGTTCGCGATACCGGTCACTGGCCGGAATTTCGAACACCAAGAGCGATGAGGGTGGGTGGACGGCCATGGGACGCCTCGTTCCCGCGGTGAGCCGGGCGCTGGACATACTCGAGCTGTTCCTGTCGAGCGACGGAACACTCTCCGCACCGGAAGTCATCCGCAAGCTCCAACTCCCGCGCACCACCGTGCACGAGCTGCTCACCACACTGACGGCGCGCAACTACCTGATGCCCGTCCCCGAACAGCCCGGCCGCTACCGCCTCGGCGTCCGCACCTACCAGCTCGGCAGCCGGTACGCGGAACAGCTCGACCTCGCCGCCGAGGGCCGGCAGGTGGCCCGCGAGGTCGCCGAGACCTGCGACGAGACCGTCCACGTCGCGCTCCTCGAGGACACCGACGTCATCTACATCGCCAAGGTGGACTCCACCCATGCGGTCCGTATGGTCTCGGCCGCCGGCCGCAGGCTCCCCGCGCACTGCACCGCCGTCGGGAAGATGCTGCTCGCCTCCTTGCCCCCGGCCGAGCTCGACAGCCGCATCGAGGGGCGCGAACTGGTCGCGATGACCCCCGGGAGCATCACCGATCCCGACGCGCTGCGCGTGGCTCTCGACGCGATCCGCGAGCGGGGCGTCGCCATCGAACACCAGGAGTCCAACCCGGACGTGAGCTGTGTCGCCGCACCTGTACGCGACAGTGCGGGCCGGGTCGTCGCCGCGCTCTCCGTCTCCGTCCCCATGATCCGGTGGAGCGAGGAGCGCGAGACCGAGCTCGCCGAGCTGGCCGCGAAGGGCGCCGCCGACCTCTCCGTACGGCTCGGCCACCGGGGCACCCGATGAGGGCCGAGGTCGCGGTCCGCGAGCAGGCCGAACTGGGCGAGGGCCCCACCTGGGACCTGGCCGCCCAGCGGCTGATCTGGGTGGACATCCTCGGCTCGCGCGTCCACACCTACGTCCCGGGGAACGGCCACCGCGCCGTCATGGCCACCGAGCAGCACGTCGGTGCGGCGAAGCCGCTGGCCGGCGGCGGGCTGGTGGTGAATCTGAGGGACGGCATCGGCCGGTACGACAAGGACGGGGCGTTCTCCTGGCTGCTGCACGACCCCGTACCGGGCCGCCGCGGCAACGACGCGGCCGTCGCTCCCGACGGCGCGCTGTGGGCGGGCACGATGCGCTACGACGAGGCGCCCGGCGGCGGCAACCTGATCCGCCTTGCCCCCGACGGGACCGCCGACGAGATGCTCCCCGAGGTGACGGTCAGCAACGGCATCGGCTGGAGCCCGGACGGCACGCTCATGTACTACATCGACAGCCCCACCCGCCGGATCGACGTCTGCCCGACCGGAGCCGAACTCGCCACCCACCGGCGCCCGTTTGCGGCCGTCGAGCCCGCCGCCGGCGTCCCCGACGGACTCACGGTCGACGCGGACGGCTGTGTCTGGGTCGCCCTCTGGGACGGCGCCCAGATCCGCCGGTACACCCCGCGCGGTGACCTGGACCGCACCATCGAACTCCCCGTGCGGCGCCCGACGGCCTGCGTCTTCGGCGGCCCCGACCTCCGTGACCTCTACATCACCACGGCCCGCACCGGCCTGACCCGTCCGCACCCGCTCTCCGGCTCCCTGCTGGTGCTGCGGGACGCGGGCGAGGGGCTGCCCGGCGCTCCCTTCGGGGGCTGACCACGCGTCGTACACGGGTCCACCTGCTGACCACGCACCCCATGCCGCACCGCTAATCCGCACCGATCGGCTTCGGCGACGGCCGCAGGTTCAGTCGCCCCATCGGGCCGGCGACGGAGCGGGCGCCTGTGAGGCAGGGCGCGATGGACGACACACCGCGCCCGGCGGGGCAGCGTCAGCCGTCCACCGGCAGACCGCGCGACTCCTTGATCCGCTTCATGATGATCTGTGAGTTGACCTCGGTGACGCCGGACAGCGCGGTCAGCTTCTCGATCCACAGCCGCTCGTACGCATGCAGATCCGCCACCGCGATGCGCAGCAGACATCCCGGACTGCCGAAGAGCCGGTGAGCCTCGATGACGTCGGGGATGTCCTGGAGGGCGGCCTCGAACGCCTCGACCACACCACGGTCGCGCTTGACCTCGATGGAGACGAGGACTTCGAAGCTCCGGCCGACCGCCTCCGGGTCGATGATCGCCCGATAGCCCTGGATCACCCCGTCCTGCTCCAGTTGCCGGACGCGGCGCATGCACGGTGAGGGGGTGAGGCCCACTCGCTGGGCCAGTTCCTGGTTGCTCAGCCGTCCATCGTTCTGAAGCTCGCGCAAGATTTCCCGGTCGATCTCATCCATCGCGCAATTATCCACCATGCCCTCGGCCGCAGGCGTGGGAATTGGCGATCAAATTGCGACGAATGACCCATATCATTGCCGTCGACTGCTCCGGCCACCCCCGGATCAGCCATGGGGCGCAGCCCGGCCGGGGCCACGAGCGAGGCCGGGCCGCGTGCCCCGGTCGGATTCGCCGCCTCACCTGCGGCACGGACGAGGAGTGGGCACTGTGGGACGGATCGTCGTCATCAGCACCGGTGGAACGATAGCCAGCCGCTGGCAGGGTTCGGGTTTCGCCGCCGACGCGCACGGCCGGGAAGTCATGGCGACCGCCGCGGTGCCCGAAGGCGTCACCATCGAGGTCGTCGACCTCTTCAGCGTGAACAGCCCCCGCCTCACCACCGCCCACCAGCTCACCCTGCTGCGCACGGTGCACGAGGTGCTCGCCGACCCCGGGGTGGACGGCATCGTCGTCACCCATGGCACCGACACCCTGGAGGAGTCGGCGTTCCTGGTCGACCTTCACCACGACGACCCCCGTCCGGTGGTCTTCACCGGCGCCCAGCTTCCCCTCGACGCGGCCGACGGCGACGGACCGGGGAACCTCCACGACGCGCTGCTGACCGCCGCCACGACGCGGGGTCTCGGCGTGGTGGTCGCCTTCGACGGCAAGGTGCACCCGGCCCGCGGCACCGTCAAGACGCAGACGCTCGCCCGCGACGCCTTCGGTGACCCGTCCGGCGCCCGTATCGGGAACGTCGGCTTCGGGCGCGTCTCCGTGCTGCGGCATCCACGGCGCCCCGCCGCGCTCGCGCTGCCCGGTATGCCCGACACCCCGCCCCGCGTCGACATGGTGATGCACCATGCCGACGCCGACCCGCTGCTGCTGAACGCGGCCGTGGACGCCGGGGCCCAGGGACTCGTCCTCGTGGCCACCGGCGCGGGCAACGCGACCCCCGAGATGGTCGAGGCCGTCGCCTCTGCAGGCGCCCGCGGTGTGCTCGTCGCCCTGACCACCCGGGTCCAGGCCGGACCTGTCGCCGAGCTCTACACCCATGGCGGCGCGGTCGACCTCGTGGCCGCGGGAGCCGTGCCGACCGGCACGTTGCGCGCCGGCCAGGCCCGGATCGCCGTGCTCGCCGCCCTGCTCGCCTCCACCGATCCGAGGGAGCGGGACCGGGTGCTGCGGCACGCGCTCGGCGAGGCCGTGTCCGCCGACGCCGACCCGGCGGTCCGGCTCGTCCAGACGTAAGGCCTCGTCCGGACTCCAGGCTCGCCAGGCCTCTTTCAGGCCCAAGGCCTCGTCCGGACTCCAGGCCTCGTCCGGATACAGGGCCCGATGTACGGGGCGCGTTCCGGAAGACACGCTCCTGCGGGCCGTCGGTTTTCGCGACGAGCCTCGGACGCTCCGCGCCGCTTCTTCCCTCTCCCCCTTCCCTCGCCCCACCCCTTCGCGTATCCACCCGACAGGAGAGTCCGACCTCCATGGCCACGCACGACCACGCCCACCTCGCGTTCCGCGCCGAGCACGACCTGCTCGGCGACCGGGACGTCCCGGCCGACGCCTACTACGGAATCCACACCCTTCGGGCTGCCGAGAACTTCCCCATCACGGGCACCCCGATCTCGGTCTACCCGGACCTGGTCGCCGCCCTCGCCTGCGTGAAGCAGGCCGCGGCCCTGGCCAACCGGGAGCTCGGCCTGCTGGAGGGCCGCAGGGCGGACGCGATCGTGACCGCCTGCGAGGAGATCCGCGCCGGGAAGTTGCACCACGAGTTCGTGGTCGACGTGATCCAGGGCGGCGCGGGCACTTCGACGAACATGAACGCCAACGAGGTTGTCGCCAACCGCGCCCTGGAACTCCTCGGTCACCGCAAGGGCGAGTACGGACAGCTGCATCCGCTGGAGGACGTCAACGCGGGACAGAGCACCAACGACGTCTACCCGACCGCCGTCAAGATCGCCCTCGACTTCACGGCCCAGCGTCTGCTGGACGCCATGGAGGTGCTCCGCTCCGCGTTCGCGGCGAAGGCGGAGGAGTTCGCGGACGTCCTGAAGATGGGCCGTACCCAGTTGCAGGACGCGGTGCCCATGACCCTGGGCCAGGAGTTCGCGACCTACGCCGTCATGCTGGGCGAGGACCACAAGCGCCTCATCGAGGCACGCGAGCTGATCCGTGAGATCAACCTCGGGGGAACGGCGATCGGCACCGGGCTCAACGCCCACCCCGAGTACGCGGCGCTGGCCGCCCGGCATCTGCGGACGATCACCGGACTGCCGCTGACCACCGCCGACGACCTCGTCGAGGCCACGCAGGACGCCGGCGCGTTCGTCCAGCTGTCCGGCGTGCTGAAGCGGATCGCCGTCAAGCTCTCCAAGATCTGCAACGACCTCCGGCTGCTCTCCTGCGGACCACGCGCCGGCTTCGCCGAGATCAACCTGCCGCCCGTGCAGGCAGGTTCGAGCATCATGCCCGGCAAGGTGAACCCCGTCGTCCCCGAAGTCGTCAACCAGATCGCGTTCGAAGTCATCGGCAACGACATGGCCGTGACCATGGCCGCCGAGGCGGGCCAGCTCCAGCTCAACGCCTTCGAGCCGGTCATCGCCCACAGCCTGCTCAAGAGCCTGACGCACCTGCGAGCCGGCTGTCTGACCCTCGCCGAACGCTGTGTCAGCGGCATCACCGCCAACCGCGACCACCTCGCCCATCTCGTCGCCCGCTCCATCGGCCTTGCCACCGCGCTGAATCCGCACATCGGCTACGAGCAGGCCACCGCCGTCGCCCAGGAAGCCCTCAGGACCGGCCGCAGCGTCCAGGACCTCGTCCTCGACAAGGGCCTGCTGACCGAGGACGAGCTCCAGCGCATCCTGCTCCCGGACAATCTCGCCCGCCCTCACGTCCACGCGGCCGGACCGGCGGCGCTCGGCGGCTGACCGTTCGGGGCGCCGTCGGTCGTGCCGGCCCAGGGGCCCGCCGCTGTGCGGGCCCCGGGCCGGTGGCACGCGGTCGCCTGACCGCTGCGGGACCCGGTCTCGGCCACGCTCGACCCCGGACTCTCGGCGGGTGGGCGGATGTTCCAGCGCGGCGAGGACGGCAGGGTGCGCATCGAGTTCACGGACGAGGACGCGGTCGTGCCCGAGACCGTCCACGATCAGGTCAACGTGGACGGCACGGCCTCGCGGACCGCGCTCGGCGGAGGCGGATCCGACGCGCTGCCCGGCTTCTTCGGCGGGAAGTACGCGATGGTCCCGCTCGGCTTCTCGGACCGGCAGCAGATCGTGCAGCAGGCGCCCGAGGGCTTCGAGTGGACCGTACTGCCCGCACCCGCGGGCAGCGAAGGGCTCGCGCAGGGCGTCAGCCCGCAGACGCTGTCGGTCGCCGAGAACAGCCCGTACAAGAAGGAAGCGATGGCATTCATCGACTTCCTGCTCCGGCCGCGGAACATGGTGCGGCCGGCGAAGGGCGACTGGATGCTTCCGACCGGCACGCGGGCGCTCGCCGACCCCGCCCTGCACACCGCCGAGGACGGCTGGGCGACGGGCGCGGCGCTGGCGCGGCATCTGCGCTCGGCGCCTGCGCAGTCGGTGCGGGGCTGTCCGGAGTGGAAGGACAGGGTGGCGACGCCCGCATTCCAGGAGCACTACTCCGGCGGCATCGACCGCGCCGGGCTGGAGCAACGCCTGGTCGACGACGGCAATCTGGTGCTCACCCGCTATCAGCGCCGGTGAACCCGCCGTCGGCGCGGGCGCATGCGCCGGACCAGGCGGGGGCGCACGCCGGACGCGGCGGGGGCGTTGACCCACTTGTTCGCCCCGCTGTGCCGGGAGCTGTCTGCGCCGGTGCGAGAGCGACCGGCGGCTTGTCGCGTCGCATGAGGTTGCACGAGACGTATCGTCTCGTTTAGTGTGGCGGCATGACCACTTCCCCGCGTGCCCACATCGCCATGTTCTCCATCGCTGCCCACGGGCACGTGAACCCGAGCCTTGAGGTGATCCGGGAGCTCGTCGCCCGCGGGCATCGCGTCAGCTACGCGATCCCGCCGTCCTTCGCCGAGAAGGTCGCCGCCACGGGAGCCGAGCCGGTGCTCTACACCTCCACGCTCCCGACCGACGACGATCCGGAGGCATGGGGAACGGAGTTGATCGACAACATCGAGCCGTTCCTGCGCGACGCGATCCAGGCGCTGCCGCAGCTGGCCGAGGCGTTCACCGAGGACGAGCCCGATCTCGTCCTCCACGACATCACCTCGTACGCGGCGCGTGTGCTCGCCCACCGCTGGGGCGTGCCGGCCGTCTCGCTCTCGCCGAACCTCGTCGCCTGGGACGGATACGAGAAGGAGGTCGGCGAGCCGATGACGGCCGAACTCAGGGCGACCGAGCGCGGCAGGGCGTACTACGCCCGCTTCGAGTCGTGGCTCGCCGAGAACGGCATCGCGACCCATCCCGATCCGTTCGTCGGGCGCCCTCGCCGGTCGATCGTCCTCATCCCCAGGGTGCTGCAGCCGAACGCGGACCGGGTCGACGAGTCCGTGCACTCCTTCGTCGGCGCCTGCCAGGGCGATCGCGGGGAGCAGGGCACCTGGACCCGGCCGGCGGGCGCGGAGAAGGTGCTGCTCGTGTCGCTGGGGTCGGCGTTCACCAAGCAGCCGGGCTTCTACCGGGAGTGCGTGAAGGCCTTCGGCGACCTGCCCGGGTGGCATGTGGTGCTGCAGATCGGCAAGTTCGTCGATCCGGCCGAACTCGGCGAGATCCCCGCGAACATCGAGATCCACGGCTGGGTTGCGCAGCTGGCGATCCTCAGGGAGGCGGACGCCTTCATCACCCACGCGGGCGCCGGCGGCAGCCAGGAGGGCCTCGCCACCGCGACACCGATGGTCGCCGTCCCGCAGGCGGTGGACCAGTTCGGCAACGCGGACATGCTCGCGTCCCTGGGAGTGGCCCGCCACGTACCGATGGAGGAGGCCACCGCGGACACCCTGCGCGAGGCGGTACTCGCCCTGGTCGACGACCCGGAGGTCGCCCGCCGCCTGCACGGGATCAAGCTCTCCATGGCGGGCGAGGGCGGCACCGAGCGCGCGGCGGACCTGGTGGAGGCCGAACTGCACACGGTCCGCGACTGATTCACACGCGTTGCTGCCCGGCCCTGCCGGAGTCCGGCGTCCTGGGCCGCCCTGCCGGTCTGCGTCCGTACGTGCACGACGGCCCCGTGCCTGACGCGACCGGCGGATCGTCGCTCGTATCGTGAGGGCGTGATCGTTCGCGCGGCCGGAAGACGCGGGGGAGACCGGGGAATGACAGAGAGGGCAGGGCGGCTCGGTTATCCGGCGGCGGCCGCGGTGTTCGCCATCGGCATGGCCGGGACGACCCTGCCCACCCCGCTGTACGCGCTCTACCAGCAGCAGATCGGCTTCTCGGAGCTGATGGTGACGGTCGTCTTCGCCGTGTACGCGGTCGCGGTCATCGCCGCCCTTCTGGTGGCAGGGAACTACTCCGACGCGGTCGGCCGCAGGCCCGTCCTGCTCGCGGCGATGGGCTTCTCCGCCGCGAGCGCGTGCTGCTTCCTCCTGGAGAGCGGCCTGCCCCTGCTCTTCGCCGGCCGGCTGCTGTCGGGTTTTGCCGCAGGGCTGCTGAGCGGCGCGGCGACGGCCGCCGTCATCGAACTGGCCGGACCCGGCAAGAAGGCGCGTGCCGGATTCGCCGCCACCGCCGCCAACATGGGCGGCCTGGGCTGCGGGCCCCTGCTGTCCGGACTGCTTGCGCAGTACGCGCCCTGGCCGCTGATGCTGGCGTTCTGGGTCCACCTCGCCCTGGTGGCCGTGGCCTCCGTGATCACCTGGCTGCTGCCCGAGACCGTCGAGAACCCTGAGCGATGGCCGCCGCTCACGCCACAAGGCGTATCCGTGCCGCCCGAGGTGAAGGGCGTGTTCGTGCCCTCGTCCGTGGCGGCGTTCGCCGGCTTCGCCCTGCTGGGTCTCTTCACGGCGGTCGCACCGAGCTTCGTCGCGACGACCCTGGGCGTCCACAATCTCGCCGTCTCCGGCGCCGTCGTCTTCTCCGTGTTCCTCGCCTCGACGATCGGACAGTCGCTGACCCAGAAGGTCGGCGCGCGCCGCGCGCTCCCCGTCGGCTGCGGCGTTCTGGTCGTGGGGCTGATGCTGGTGGCCTCGTCGCTGATCACCCAGTCGCCGGCCCTGCTCGTCCTGGGCGCCCTGTTCGGCGGAACGGGGCAGGGCCTTGCCTTCCGCGCCGCGCTCAGCCTGGTCAGCGGTGCCGCGCCGGCGCTGCACCGGGGCGGCACCATCTCGGCGTTCTTCGTCGTCGCCTACACCGGTATCTCCCTGCCGGTGGTCGGTGTCGGCGCCATGGCCATGTGGCTCGGGCTGCGCGGGGCGGGGCTGGTCTTCGCCGGCTGTGTGATGGTGGTGGCCGCCTGCGCGGGCACGTATGCGGCACTCCGCCCGCCCACCGTTCAGTGAGCGGGCACGGCACCCCGGACCGGCGGCCCGCCCTCCCGCACGGCTGCAGGCCTGGACGCGGGGGCGGCTCGCGGCCCCCGTAGGGTGACGTGGTGACTGCGAACACGGGTAGGAGCGGCGGGCACCTGTTGTACGGGTGCATGGGGCTGGGCGGGGCCTGGGAACCCGGCCCCTACGGGGCGGCGGACATCGCCGCGGCCGAGGCGGCGATCGCCGCGGCCCTGGAGGCCGGCATCACCACGTTCGACCACGCCGACATCTACCGCCACGGCAAGTCCGAGGCGGTGTTCGGCGAGATCCTCGCCCGCACACCGGGGCTGCGCGAGCGCATCGTGCTGCAGACCAAGTGCGGCATCCGCCTCTCCGACGGGGAGCGCCCCGGCATCTACGACCTGCGCGGGCGCACCATCGCACGCCGGGTGGAGGAGAGCCTGACCCGGCTGGGTACCGACGTCCTCGATGTGCTCCTCCTGCACAGGCCGGACCCGCTGGCCGACCCCGACGACGTCGCCGAGGCGTTGACGTCCTTGCACCGGCAGGGCCTGGTGCGGCGGTTCGGCGTCTCGAACATGTCGGGCGAGCAGATCGCGCCGCTGCTGGCGCGCCTGGACGTGCCCCTGGTCGCCAACCAGCTGGAGATGAGTCTCCAGCGCCGCGACTGGCTCGAAGCAGGTGTCGTCGTGAACACTTCCGCGGCGGCGGCCAACGGTTTCCCTTTGGGCACGCTCGAATACTGCCGCGCGAACGGCATCGAACTCCAGGCGTGGGGCCCGTTGGCTCAGGGCCGCTTCACCGGCCGCCAGGAGACGCCGCAGGAGCGGGCCACCGCGGAGCTGATCGCCACACTCGCCGAGAAGAAGGGCACCACTGCGGAGACGATCCTGCTGTGGTGGGTGCAGCGCCACCCCGCCCGCATAGCCCCGGTCATCGGCACCGTCCAGCCCGATCGCATCCGCGCCTGCCGCGACGCGGCACAGCGGGAGCCGGACCTCACCCACGACGAGTGGTACGACCTCTGGCTGACGGCACGGGGTGTGCCCCTGCCCTGAGTCGCGACCACCGGACGGCGGCGCGGGTGCAGGGTGTGCACGGCGCGGGCGCAAGGCACGCACGGCGCGGGCGCGGCGTGTGGGGCGGAGCGGGGGAGCACGGTCCGTCGAGTGGCCGATCGCCCGGCCCGCAGCGCACTCCCACCCCCGGGAATGTAATGAGCAATAGCTCGGTTACACCTGTCGAACCCGGTGGAGGCGGACTGCCCGGCTGATCCGCCCGGTTCTCCGGTGAAAGGGGAAAGTGATGGCACGTAACGACGCACGCCCCGTCGTGACGCTCCGGTCGACGGCAGGAACCGGTCACACCTACGTGACCCGCAAGAACCGGCTGAGCGACCCCGACCGGCTCGTGCTGCGCAAGTACGACCCCGTGGCGGGGGAGCACGTCCTGTTCCGCGAAGAGCGCTGAGGGCCTGCGACCCGCATTCGGGCCGGCCGGCCGATCCGGGCCTCAGGTCCGGGAAGGCCGCAAGGCATCAAGGCATCAAGGAAGGACACCCACCGTGAAGCCTCCTATCCACCCCGTCTCCCGCCCCGTCGTCTTCCGTGACCGTGCCGCGGACGTCGTGTTCCTGACGCGCTCGACCGCCGGGTCCGACAGGACGATCGACTGGCAGGACGGAAACACCTACCCGCTGATCGACGTCGAGATCTCCTCGGCGAGCCACCCCTTCTACACGGGGACCTCCCGAGTGGTGGACACCGCCGGTCGTGTCGAGCGCTTCGAGCGCCGCTACGGCCGGGCGGGCGCGGCCCAGGGCTGAACCACAGGGCGGTCGACCGGCAGGGCCGTTCTCGGACGTCGGGTGGCACGCCGCCCGGCGGGCAAGGAAGAGGAGAAGCGATGAAGGTGCGAAAGTCTCTGCGCGCGCTGAAGGCCAGGCCTGGTGCCCAGGTCGTGCGGCGCAGGGGGACGACGTTCGTCCTCAACAAGAAGGAGCCGCGCTTCAAGGCCCGTCAGGGCTGACGGCGCGGACGGGGGTCGGCCCGGCCACCGCGGAGACCGCGGTGGCCGGGCCTCTCTCATGCGGTCCGTCCGAGGTCGTGGGGGACGGCTCGTCGTCGCGGCTCACCGGGCGGCTCGTCGCCCCGGCTCATCGGTCCCGGAAGCCCTCGTCGGCTCCCTCGTCGGGCTTGTCTGCCGAGGCCCTTCGCACCCCGTCCGGAGACCCGGCGAGGATGTCGAGCAGCGAGGCGATGTCGCGGTCGGCCTCTGCGGGATGGCGGAACTTGCCGCCCGTGATCACCTGGTACTTGTTCCGGCGCCCTTCGCGTGTGTGCGTGAGGTAACCCGCCTCCTCGAGATCGGCGACCAGGGCCTGCACGGTTCTCTCGGTCAACTGGAGCATCGAGGCAAGATCACGGATCCGGACCCACGGATCGCGCGCGATGGCCGAGAGCACACGGGTGTGGTTGGTCAAGAAGGTCCATGTGCTGCGTGGCGGGATGGGCGAATCCATATGGGGATCGTACGGCGATCGATACAGGCTTTTCAAAGCCCGAATTCAATTTCATGCATCTCTTGACGTGTCTTTGGTGTCGTACGAGCATGGGAGCAGGTTTGCTCCAGCGGACGGATTGCTCAGGAGTGAGGGGGTCCGCACATGACCTCTCGTTCTCGCGGCCGGGCCACGCCCGGGCAGGACGGCGCACGACTCAGCGTGACCGTCAGTTCCTACGGTCGGGACCGATCGCTCGCCGTTGTCGCCGGCGAGATGGACATGGACGGCGCCGCCGAGCTGCGCCGGACTCTCGCCGCGGCCCTCACGTGCGGGAACGGGCTGGACCTCGACCTCGCGGGCGTCTCCTTCTGCGACTCGGCGGGGCTGGACGTTCTCATGGAGATTCGTGACCTGGGGCATGCCTCGGGACGGACCGTGGCCGTGGTGAAGGCCGGCCGTGAGATCCGCCGCCTCATGGAGACGACCGGCACCACGGCGCTCCTCGGCCGTGGTGCCGACGGTGTGCCACCGCGTGCCGATGACGCGGAGAGCCGAGCCTCGTCGCTGGCCGCGGATGTCTGCCGGGCTCTTGTCGCTGTCGGTCTTCCCGCTTCTTTCCAGCACACCGGGGCCGCGACGGGGCTGACGGTTCGGGCGCGCCCCCATGGAGTCGTCGTCGCCTGGCAGGCGCCGGCGGAACTGCGCGCGCCGAGCGCCCGCGCGCACGGTGACGGGCACGGTCACGGGCGCGACGGGACCGGCGGGCATACAGGGATCGACAGGGCTCTGCATGCCGCGGTCCTCGCCACCCTCGCGCATGCCGGTTTCACGACGGAGGACCCACCGCAGAGCACGGAAGACCCACCTCTGGTCAAGGAGATCGTGGTGACCGGATGGCAGGAGGGTTCCACCCGCCGCCCGCCCCCAGGTGAAGGCGTTCCCGGCCCCTGCGACACGTAACTGCGGGGGCGTTGGCCGTCTTTGCCGTCCGGCACCGACATCCGGCGTACGACGGTGGTCGCGGCGCCGGACAGCTCCGCGACCACCGTCGTGTCGTCCACCGGCATCGGAGCGCTGACCGCCCCGCCGACGGCATCACACGGTCAGTGCTTGGTCACCTTCCGGATCTGGTCGGCTGCCTTCTCCGCCATCTCGTGTGCCTTGCCGCGCAGCATGTCGCCCCGGCCCTCCCGCACCGTGTGCTTGTCGCCCGTGGCCTTGCCGAAGGTCTCCTTCATCTTGCCCTTCAGCTGTGTCGCTTTCGACTTGCCTTTGCTCATCGGGAATCGCTGTCCTCTCGGAATCGGCGAGGTGCCCAGGGCTCAGAGATGCTCCGACACCTCAATTCATCGTGCACCCGCCCATGGGCGCCGTAAACCGGTGCATATCGGGTGGAGGGCCGGGTACTCCACGGATGCCGGAAGTCCCCTCCCGTGAAAGGCGACCGACATGATCGACAGGACGCACGAAGAGGCAGGGAGCGCAGCGAGGCTGCGGGTCGTGGTCGTAGGCGCGACCGGCAACGTCGGGACGAGCGTGGTGCAGACCCTTTCCGGCCATCCGGGAATCGGGGCGATCCTCGGCATCGCCCGTCGGATCCCCGAATGGCAGCCCGACAGAACGACCTGGGCGGCCGCCGACATCGACCCCGGCCGCGCGGACCTCGTCCACCACTTCACCGGAGCGGACGCCGTCGTCCATCTGGCCTGGAAGTTCCAGCCCACCCACGATCCGGTGACGACATGGCGCACGAATGTGCTGGGCGGCATCCGTGTCTTCGAATCAGCGGCAGAGGCCGGGGTACCGGTGTTGATCCACGCCTCGTCGGTCGCCGCGTATTCTCCGGGGCCCAAGGAATCCCCGGTCGACGAGTCCTGGCCGACCCACGGCTGGCCGCAGGCGGCCTACTGCCGCGAGAAGGCCTATGTGGAACGGTATCTGGACGCGTTCGAACAGACTCATCCGGCCGTGCGGGTCGTCCGCATGCGACCGGCTTTCCTCTTCAAGCGGGAGTCCGCGTCCCAGCAGCGCCGCATCTTCGCCGGCCCCCTCCTGCCCCTGCAGCTGATCAGGCCGGGGACGCTCCCCGCGGTCCCCGATCTGCCGGGTCTGAAATTCCAGGCCCTGCACACCGACGACGCTGCTGCCGCGTACTGCGAGGCCGTCGTGCGGCCCGTCCGCGGCGCGTTCAACCTCGCCGCCGACCCGCCCCTGGACGCCGCTCGGCTCGCCGGGATCCTGGAGGCCCGCCAACTGCGGATTCCCGTGTCACCGGTACGGGCCGCGCTCTCGGCGGCCTGGCGGTTGCGGCTGGTGTCCGCCTCACCCGATCTGTTCGACGCCGTACTGCGCCTCCCGCTGATGGACAGCTCCCGGGCACGGGCCGAGCTGGACTGGGAGCCGCGGTACACCGCCGTGGAGGCGATCCAGGAGTTCCTCGAAGGACTGCGCGAACGTGCCGGCATGGACACCGCGCCGCTCGCGCCGGGCGCACGGACGGTCGGCTGAACTCCGGCCCGCGCCGTCGCCGGCGCGGGCCGACCGGAGCACCGGGCGACTCAATCGGCGGGCGGCAACAGGGTGCCCAGCGGCCCGAGATCGAGGTTGAGGTCCTCCATCGTCAGGCCGTACTGGGCGCACAAGTCGCTCATACGGTCGTGCAGGACCATCAGCGTCGCGCCCAGTCGCTCCTCCTGCTCCTCCGTGAGATCGCCCTGGTCGACCCGGTGCAGCGCCTGTCGCTCCATCAGCTGGCGCAGGAGCTCGACGAGGGTGAGCACGAGCCTGACGAGGTCGCGCTCGACGGTGTCGGGATCGGAGCTGATTCTCCGCGCCGGAGCGGACGAACTCCTGCCGGCCCCGGGCAGGTCCTCCGGAGCGGCGGGCAGCAGACGGAAGGCACGCGAAGCGGCATCCGCGACCTCGTCCAGGCGGTCGAGGCGGCGGTTCCGGTGTTCCGCCTCCTCAGCGGACATCGTCTTCACCGGGCGAGGAGCGAATGGACATGATCAGGGCCCGCAGGGAGACGCGCACGAGGTCGATGTCGGCGATGGACAGCACCACATCGCCGGTCAGGACGACACCGCCGCTGAGCAGCCGGTCCAGCAGATCGATGAGGGCGACCTGGCGCTCCGGCAGGGGCTCGGCCGCCCCGGCCGCCCCGGCCGCCTCGTGCGTCCGGAGCGGGAACGCCGGGACCGGGTCGGACGCCGTCACGGGCTCGCTCCTTGCTCGGTGTCGGCGGAGGTCTCCCGGGGGGTGGCGAAGGAGTACGGCGCCCACGGGCCGGTGACCTCGACCCGTACCCCCTCGAGTCCCTCCGCGGCACGACTCGCCTCGTCCCGGAACTCCTCCGCCCGTTCGCGAGGCACGAGATACGCGTCGTTGGCCACGTTCTCGCCCGGTGCGGTGGCGAGCTCGCCCTGTTGCACACGGTGGCGTGCGCGGTCGACGGCGTGTCTGCGTCCCGCCGCGTCCACCCGCTCCGCCGCCGTCTGCGCCGACCGGTAGGCGGTGTCGCGCACGCTTCGCTGCGCCCTGCGGGTGCGCAGATAGGCGCGTCCGGGGCTGAGGTCCTCGGCCGGTGACTCCGCCTCGGCGGGGCCAGGGGCACCCGACGGCTCGACGTAGATCTTGACGCCCCACTCGACGTGCGCGGCGAGGCGCGAGAGCTGTTCCGCGAAAGTATCCCGCTGGGCGTCCAGAACGCTTCGCGCCCGGTCGTCGTCGAGGTACACGGTCGCGAGGCGCAGGGGAAGGGCCGTGGTGCGGGCGGACACGGCCTCGACCACGCCGTGGTGGGCGCGGGCGACCGACTCCAGCCACTCCAGGTCCTCGAGATGCCTCTTGAGGGCGTCCTCCCGGAAGTCCTGCGACGGCACCGGGCTCACCACGAGCACCAGCCCGCTGCCTCGGGCGAGGGCCAGCAGACGTACGGGGGCGCCGCCGACGCCGGTGAGCGCGGCGACGGCGCCTGCCAGCCCGCCCGCCTCACGGGCCACGGCGTACACATAGGTGACGCGGTCAGTCATCGCGCGACTTCCTTGTGCGACGGACCGGTCCGGGCCTCTCCGCGTGCCCGGGCTCCTCCTCGTCCTCGCGGGCCGTCTCATCGCGGCGGGAGCCCCTGGGCAGGGCCTCGCCCCTGCGCATCGCCTCGATCTCCGCACGCAGCCGCCGGTTCTCGTCGGCGAGCGACCGCTCTCCGTGGGCGCGGGACGACAGTGCGGGATCGTGTTCCCACCAGTCGATGCCCATTTCCTTGGCCTTGTCGACGGAGGCGACCAGCAGTCGGAGTTTGATGGTCAACAGCTCGATGTCGAGCAGGTTGATCTGGATGTCGCCCGCGATGACGATGCCCTTGTCGAGCACGCGCTCCAGGATGTCGGCCAGGTTGGCCGAAGAGCCCTGGCCGTACGGCGGCGCGGCCCGGGAGGGATAGGAGCCCAGCCGGTTGGCCAGCGGATCATTCACGGCGGCGGCCTTCCTGCCGGAACGCCCTGATCTCCTCCAGCCGGTCGAGCAGTTCGTCCTCCCTCCGGTCGAACGTCTCCTCGTCGATCTGCCCCGCGAGCAGGAGGGATTCGAGCTGCGCCAGTTCGCGCTGCACGGGTTCGGGGTCGTAGTACTCGTTCTCGGCGGCCTCCAGCACGCGGTCCATCACCCAGCCGACGCCGCGCACGGGTGCCAGGGGCAGGGTCACGATCTGGGTGAGCAGGCCCATGGGATCACCTTCAGACAAAGCTGTACGGGGGAAGCGGGCCGTTGAGCCGGAACTCGAAGTCGTCCCCCATCTGGCCGGCGAGGCTCAGCTCGGTGGTGAGGAAGAGCTCCTCCTGGTCATGGGGCACCAGGAAGGAAACGCTGAGGAAGTCCTCGCCGGTCGGCTGGGAGGGCTCCACGTCCCGGGCGAAGGAGCGCAATGCCTCGATGACGCCGGCGGCCAGGGATTGCTGGCGTGCGTCGACTTCCCCGACGACCAGTTCGCCGAGCGCGAGAGACGCGTCGGGACCGGCCGTCCCGTTGCGGATGGAGTTGTTGAGCTCCCGGGCGACGCTCGATTCCTCAAGGATCTGGCGGAGAAGTGCGTCCTCGTCCTGCTTCACCTTCAGGTGGTACTCCGCACAGTCATCCAGCGCCTGGAGCTTCTCCGTGTACTCAGTCTCCCGGTCCTCCAGGGCGGTGCGGACGGCCTCGTCGTCCGGCGCCGTGAGACCGAATTTCAGCGGCAGCACCGTGCCGTCGGCCATGAGTCTGTCCTGGACCGCCTGATGCGCGGTGAGATCGCGGCGCTTGGGACGCAGGTCCTCAGGTGCGTCGCTGACCACCGCTGTCAGTGGTCCGCTATTCACCGTACGCAACTTCGCGGGCGGTTCCCCGACCCCGGTGACACCGTCGAGCCGGAGCGGATGCTGTTTGTCGGCGATGGAGTAGACGTACACAGCCATGTCTCACTCCTCCTCGCGTTCCCTCGCACGCCGGGAAGTCCGCCGAGGCGTTCGCCGCCGCCTCTCCACAGGTTGCTCCTCCTTCTCGTCCTCGTCGTCCTCGTCGGCTTCGTCCTCCTGTCCGCCGCCCTTGAGGGTCTCGGTGACGGCGTCCACGGCGCCCGTGAGCGCGCCCTTGGACTTGCCGCGGGCTCCGCTCTCGACCGAGTCGCCGACGATGTCGGTCAGCTGCGCCGGTGCCTTGCGGCCGGCCTCGAGATCGAGGCGGTTGCAGGCTTCGGCGAAGCGTAGGTAGGTGTCCACGCTGGCCACGACGATGCGGGCATCGATCTTCAGAATCTCGATCCCGACGAGGGACACACGGACGAAGACGTCGATGACGAGTCCGCGATCAAGAATGAGTTCCAGGACGTCGTACAGGCTGCTGGTGCCACCGCCCCTGGAAACGGTGCCTCCGCCTTGCGGCACCACGGTCACGGTGCCTCCCTTCGCCGACCGAGCCCGTATGTCACAGCCTGCGGTCGATCTGCCCCCGGGTGTATCTGCGTATCCGTTCGTAGGCGACCAAGTCACCTTCCTTGTCCAGAGTCACCCGGTAGCTGGCCATCACGCTGGTGGTCTCGGGGATCCTCTCCAGTTCGACTACCTCCACATGGGCCTCCCAACCGTCATCTGTCGGTTTCAGGGCCGAGACCGATTCCGGCGGCCGGCCGAGCAACAGCTCCAGCTGCTGCGCCGCGGAGCGCATGACCCATGCGGCCTTGTCCTTGCGCCGCCGCTTGGCGGGCTCTGCTGGGGCCATGGTCGTTCTCCGAGGAGCGGAACGGAAGCCGCATGCCGGGCATAAATCTACAATTTCATCATATAGGGACATACTCGCCATCTGCGCGGGCAGTCTTACTGTGTCGCGAAGTCCAGCTTTCCCAACGCCCTTTGCGAAGGGGTCAGTTCATGAATGACACGACCAAGATCGCACTCGCGGCTGCGGTCGCGGGTGGGTACGTGCTCGGACGCGCGAAGAAGGGGCGACTCGCCTTCGCCATGGCGACCTATATCGCGGGGCGCCGCTTCGGGCTCGATCCTCAGCAGCTGGCCACGGAAGGCCTGCGCAGGCTGAAGGACGTGCCACAAGTCGCGGATCTGAACGAGCAGATACGGGGCGAGTTGGTGGAGGCGGGGCGCAAGGCCCTTACTGCCGCGGCGGACCGACGGCTCGCCGATCTCGCGGACTCTCTCCATGAGCGCACGCTCCGCCTCGGGGGGAAGGGCGAGGGCGAGGGCGAGGAGGAAGAGTACGAGGAGGAGGAAGAGGAGGAGCCGGAGGAGGAACCGGAAGAAGAGGGAGAGCCGGAAGAGGTAGAGCCGGAAGAAGAGGAAGAAGCGGAAGAAGAGCCGGAGGAGGGCGAAGAGGAAGGAGAGGAACAAGACGAGGAGGAGGAAGAGGAAGAGGAGAAACCACCGCCACGCCGCCGGGCAGCCGCGCGAGGCGCCAGGAAGCCCGCTCCGCGGGAGCAGGCCGCCAAGAGGGCCGCCAGGGAGCCCGCGAAGAAGGCGGCCGTGAAGAAGGCACCTGCCAAGAAGACCGCCGCGAAGAAGGCGCCCGCGAAGAAGGCGCCCGCGAAGAAGGCACCTGCCAAGAAGACCGCCGCCAAGAAGGCGCCCGCGAAGAAGACCGCCGCCAAGAGGGCACCTGCGAAGAAGACCGCCGCGAGGAAGGCCCCTGCCAAGAAAGCGGCGCCACGGAAGTCGACGGCGCGCAAGACGGCCGCGAAGAAGACGGCCGGACGCCGGAGGTAGGGCCATGGCCAAGACAGATCGTGCCACCAGCGACGAAGCCTCGGGCCTGGACCTGCTGCGTGACGAGCTCATGGACTATCTCGGTGCCCAGATCGAGAATCTCGCCGGCAAGGCCGGCGACAGAGTGGCCGATCTCACCGACCAACTGCTCGATTCCGCCGAGAGCGGAGGGCCGCTTCCCGGCGGAGCGGTGAAATCCCTCATCGGCGGCAAGGTCAAAGGCATCAAGGACAACGTGCTGGACAAGACGAAGAACCTCTTCGGCGGGGGCGGCCGCAAGTCCGGCGGCGGCAAGTCCATGAACATCGTGGAGGTCCTCGATGTGGGCCTGCCGGTCCGCACGGTGTACAACCACTGGACGGAGTACGAGCGGTTCAGCGACTTCGCCAAGGGCGTGCGCAGTGTGTCCCAGGAAGACGAGACCCACAGTGGCTGGAAGGTGAAGGTCGGTCCCTCGGCACGGAGCTGGAAGGCCACGGTGCAGGAACAGGTGCCCGACGAGCGGATCATCTGGACCTCCGAGGGAGCCAAAGGCACCACGCGCGGCTGTGTCAGCTTCCACGAGTTGACGCCCGATCTCACCCGCATCGTTCTCGTCGTCGAGTACTACCCCTCGGGCTTCTTCGAGAAGACAGGAAATCTCTGGCGGGCTCAAGGACGACGTCTGCGGCTGGACTTCAAGCACTTCCAGCGACACGTCACCTTCGCCGACGAGGAACCCGAAGGATGGCGCGGAGAGATCCGCGACGGCGAAGTCGTCCGCAGCCATGAAGAGGCGCTGGAAGAAGAGGAAGAAGAGGAAGAAGAGGGCGAATACCGCGGGGAGACGGGCGAGGAAGAGGGGGACGAGGAGGAGGAATACGACGAGGAGCCCGAAGACGAGGCGGAAGAGGCCGTGGCGGGCGGCGAAGAAGAGGACGAGTACGAGGACGAAGAGTGACGCTCGCGGCGGGGGCGGCCGGAGTGATCCGTGAATCCTCAGGAGAGGCGGTGATCCCGACGGTTCGGGGTACCCGCTGAACTGTGCCCGTCCCGTACGGCAGTCCGCTGCTCGTGCGGCAGTTACCGAGTGGAGGCGCAGCAATGAGCACGGTGAAGGAATCGGTTGAGGTCGAGGTCCCCGTCAGCACTGCCTACAACCAGTGGACGCAGTTCGAGGAGTTCCCGAACTTCATGGAGGGTGTCGAGGAGGTCAGGCAACTCGACGACCGTCACACCCACTGGACCACCAAGATCGGTGGCGTACGCCGGGAGTTCGACACCGAGATCGTCGACCAGTTCCCGGACGAGCGCATCGCCTGGCGGACCACCGGTGGGGACACCAAGCAGAAGGGGATGGTCAGGTTCCAGCGCCTGGACGACACCCACACCCGTGTGGAACTCGTGATGGACGTCGAACCGACCGGCGCCGTGGAGAAGACCGCCGCCATGACCGGAATGATCGACCGCCGGGTCAAGGGCGACATGCGGCGCTTCAAGGAGTTCGTCGAGCATCGCGGCAGCCAGTCCGGAGGGTGGCGAGGCCGCATCAAGCCCGGATGACCGGATCCAGCCCGGGATGAAGTGATGCGACGGCGCGCCGAGTCGGGCGCTCACGCAGGAAGCGCCATGACGCTCGACAGGGCCGTTCTCAGCTCCGCCATCCGCGCCAGGTCGGCGCAGATCAGGGCACACCGCCAGGTGCGGCTGTCGGCGGGCGCGTCCCCGTAGAGCACGTCTCTCGCCCCGGCCCGTGTCCCAGGCCAGACGCTCCGCCCGCAGCAGCCGCAGGACGTCGGTGAACGTGCGGGCCGAGCGCGACGGTCCTGCGGCGAGCAGCCAGGCGGGGCCGGGGACCCCCGCGGGCGAGACGGTCCACCATGGCCTGTGTGGTGGTGGCGGTCCGGCGGACGTTGCTCTCCGTGGCGTACAGCGTGCCGTCCGCGTCGATGAGGGCGTCGATACCGTACGGCCCCGAGTAGCCCCGCGCGGACAGGTACGCCCAAGTCGGCCGGCATGCCCATCACACCGCATCGGCCACTTCGCAACGGTCGAGATCACCTCTTCACCCGGGTCGAAACGCCTGGCCGCGGCGATGGGGCGCACCGGAGCCGGGCGGGCGGCGGAGTTCTTCTACGACGAGCACGTCGAGGCCGACGCCGTCCACGAGCAGGTCGTGCGGCGCGAGGTCATCGCAGGCCTCCTGGAGGAGGAACCCCACCTGGAAGCCGACGACGCCTTCGGTGTCGACGCGACCGTTCACCTGGAGGACCGGCTCGCCACGCATCTCCTCGGCGCCTCGCGGGACGGCGGGACCTCGCTCGACGGGGCGGCCGGCCACATCGGAGCCGATCTTCTCGGCCGGCATGGCCCGGAGGCTGTCGACGCCACGACAGGCGGCACGCAGCTGCCAGTCCCAGTGCTGGTGGAAAGCGCCGGGCAGACGCGAAACATCCGTCATCGGACCGTCCTTCCCTCGGGTGCCCCATCCGTGCTCCGTCGGGTACCCCGTGTCGATCTCGGTACGCGGACCGCTCGCGGTTCGCGACGCGGAGCTCTTCGCCTGCCGGGACAACGGCGTGCCAACGGCGTGCCAAGGGTGTGCCTCCGGTGGCGTCGAGGTTCTCGCCGGTGAGGCGACTTGCGCGATCGAATCGCTCGTTGCGGTGCGCAACAGGCGTTTTCGCACCGCTTGAGGACCGTCGGCCCGATGCCGCAGGTACGCGCGTGCGCCGGAGGGCCGGGGGAGCCGGGAGGAGCCGGGAGGCAGCTCCGCCCGGACCGTCGTCCCCCGGCCCGGGGGACGGGTGCCCCACCGCGCCCCAGTACTTCATGCGCCTGGTACCCGAGTAGTCTCTCCGCACCGTGGCTCCACGCAGGGATCGCAGCTTCGGCGTCGAGTACGACAGAGAAGAAGGAGGCAGCGATGCGGCCCCCACCGGCAGCACGCGCTGTGGTCATCGCGTCACCTGCACTCGAGGCGTGAAACCCGCCTCGTCGGCATTCCGGACCCGTACCTCGCAATCGGCGCGCGTGGCATGGGGGTGTCGACGGGTCGCGAGGCGAGCCACGGCCTCAGCAGCCGCCAGGGCGTCCCGTCAGGAGCGGCGCCGGGCTCCCGAAGGCGTGAGTCACACTGCCGGGGAATGGAGTGCCGGTCCGCGTTGTCGAAGCTTGCGGGGCGAACGAGGATGTGCGCCGACACGTCGGCAAGGTGATGGGAGAGGGACAGAGCATGCTGGAGACGGTGGGCTTTTCGGCTGCCGAGACCGAGGTGTACCGCGCGCTCGTCGTCGCCGTCACGGCGTCGGCGCAGGAGTTGTCCGCGACAACGGGTCTGGACGAGGAATCCACGGGGCGGCTGCTCGGCGCCCTGGAGAAGACGGGCCTGGCGCGCGGTGTGGAGGGAGAGCCGGGGCGGTTCGCCGCGAACCCGCCGGACGTGACTCTGCTGCCGCGGCTCGAGCGCCGCGCCGACGACCTCGACAAGGCCCGCGTCGCCGTGTCCGAGCTCATGGAGGCTTACCGCCGCAGCGCCCGGAACCGCGACGCGGGCGACGCGATAGAGATCGTCACGGGAGCCGAGGCGCTGCGCCAGCGGCTACAGCAGGTACAGGACAATGCCCGCCACGAGCTGTTGTGGTTCTGCAGGGCGCAGTACGTCGCGATGCCGTCGGGGACGAACCAGGCCGAGTTCGACGCCCTGGCTCGCGGTGTCGGTTACCGCGTCCTGTACGAGCAGGCCTTCTTCGACGACTCCGGCTCCGTTGACAACGTAGTCAGGGCTGTACGGGCCGGGGAGGCCGCGCGCGCCGTCCCCGCACTGCCGCTGCGGATGGCGATCGCCGACCGGTCCGTCGCCATCTGCCCTCTTGCACCCGCCGGTCCGGCCGGCAACCCGCGGGACGTGACGACGGCCGTCATCCGCGGCAGCAGCCTGTTCGAGGCGCTGCTCGCCTTGTTCGAGCGCTACTGGGAGGTCGGGGCACCGCTGAGGGTGACACCGGAGGGCCAGATCGGCGGGACCGGTCTGACGGCCGACACCGCCTCGCTGACTCCCGAGGACCAGCACCTTCTGTCGCTGATGGTCGCGGGCATCACCGACGAATCCATCGCCGGCCAGCTCGGCGTGAGCAAACGCACCGTCCAGCGACGTATCCAGGGCCTGATGACCCTCGCCGGCGTCGCGACCCGGATGCAGCTCGGATGGCAGGCCGCGCGCCGGAACTGGATCTGACCACGAAGGTGCGAAGGTGCGGCCGGCGTACTCCGCCGGCCGCACCCCTTTCCGGGCGGTGCCGCGATCCCCACCCCCACGCGGGTGATCGCGTCACCCACACCGCCCGGGGCTCTCGGCTACCGCACGCCGAACGCGCGGACCACCGTCTGCTCGACCTTGTTGCCCGCGCTGTCCCAGGCCTCGACGCGCAGCGACACGAAGTCCGCGTGGCGCGTCAGGGGACGGTCCAGCCGCACGTCGAACGTGCCGTTCCCGCGAGCCGAGACGGGGACGGACGCCCAGCGCCCGCCGTCGTCGGTCGACGCCTGGACGCGCATGCCCGCGATGCGTGCACCCGTCCACCCGTCCTGGTGACGGGCCGTCAGCCGCAGGCTCGTGGAGGACGAACCGTCCACCTGGTTGAGGGTGTCCACCGGGACGTCGTAGTCGAGCAGCACCAGAGGCAGCAGCGCCTCCTGGCCCGCGGCCGGCGACGAGGACCGGAACGACCAGGACGTGTCGGTGCTCGTCGAGAACACCCAGGCGGACGAGTTGCGGGAGGTCTCCACCCGCAGCCGGTAGGAGCCCTCGCCCTTTGCCGCCGGGAAGCTGCCCCACGGCGCCCGCTCGTCGGCGGCCTGGGTGCCGTCGCGGTACAGCCGGGTGCGCACCTGGTCGGTTTCGTCGTCGCCGGCGAATCCGTAGTGACGGCCCTCGCCGTCGGTCAGCTCCGCGAGCCGCAGGGCGAAGGTGTCGCCTGTGCGCACCGAGCGGAAGGCGGCGTTCCCGGCCGGCGCGGTCGGGCGGACGACCGACCCGTACCAGTCCTCACGCAGCCGCTGGCCGGCGGTGTACTGGTGCACACCGCCCGTCATGCCGCCACCGAGGGAGAACATGGTGTGCCACGGGGACTTGTGCGTGACCCTTTCCAGCCACAGTGTGTCGCCCGCGCTGATCGTCTCCGTCCGGGTCGAGGGCAGCTTCACGAAGGACTGGTGGTCCAGGACGAACGACGTGCCCTGCCAGGGACGCCAGGCGAAACGCTGCTCGCTGGACCAGGCATCGGTTCCGGGCCGGTGGTAGCGGGACTCCACCGTCGCGGTTCCGGACGACTTCACCGTGTAGGACAGACGGGCCGGCACGACGTCCTTCTCGACGAGCGCCAGGTCGTACAGGTACGGGCTGGACGAGGTGCCCGACAGCTCCAGCGTGCCCGTCCGCTGTCCCTTCAGCCAGGCCGCGAGCGCTTCGCCCTGTTCCTGCGGTACGTGCATGGTGATGAGCGGGTCTCGCTCACCCGCCGGGACCCACGGCTGCCACACCGGTCCCGCGAACTCGTTGATGATCATCAGTGCCGAGGCCCCGGTCCTCGCCACGGCGGCCACCTGCTCGGGGCGTCCTCCGTCGGTGCGCATCAGTACGGCCTTGCCGCGCAGGTCCTTCCCGGAAAGTGAGTCCGGCTCGACGAAGACCAGCGGCAGCCTGCGCTTGCCGTCCACGGCGGGCGAATAGTTGAACAGCACGGGGGTCAGCTCGGGAGCGTTGGCCCCCAGGGCCCGGGCCTGCAGCCGGGGCGCGACCATCCGCCACCGGGAGTAGAACTCGAAGTCCCCCTTCGCGGCCCGGGCGGTCGGCGTGGCGAACACGGTGCGGACCGCGTCGAATTCGACGGTCGTACTGGCGATCTTCCGGGAACCGAAGGCCCGGTAGGCACCGAAGTGGATCATCCCCTGCTGTTCGGACGCCTTGGGGGTACGCACCTCGATGGGCTTTGCCGTACGGGCGTCGAGGACGATCTCCAGGTCGGAGCTGAGCTTCAGCTCGGGCCGTATCACCTGAGTGAGGTGCCAGCCCTTGACCTCCTGGCCCGGCACCAGCGCCTTGAGGAAGTAGGTGTCCTCGGGGACCGTCACCTGGGCCGTGCCGTTCATCCACGGAGCGACGTGTGCCAGCACGTCGTAGCGCTGGTCGGAGCCGTAGAGCTCGAGGACCGGCACCACCGCGGGACGGCCTTCGCGGTCGACGAAACGCATCGTCAGGGTCCGCATGGCGCCCCGGACCGTCGTGGCGACGGCGGTGTGCACGGCGGCCGTGCCATCGTCCGGGGTCGCCGTCAGATAGCCGGCCCAGCGGCCCAGCGGCGCCCCGGCCGGACGCGCGGTGACCGGCACCTGCACGGTCTCGCCCGCGGCGACGGTGACCGACGACGAGCCGGTCGTGAAAGCGCCGGCCGGTGCGGGCGTGCCGTCGGCATGCTTCATCTCCAGCGAGAGCGCCAGCTTCACCGGCCGCGCGGAGACATTGGTGTACGTGATCTCCCGCGTGCCTGCGCTGTCGGGTTGCAGGGCACCCAGGCTCAGCGTGCCGGTGGCGACGACGCTGCGGGTGACGGCGCCGGCCACGTCCACGCGTCCGCCGCCCTGTTCGTCCACGCCCTGACCCGTGACCACCTTGGACGAGCCCACGAGCGCGTTCTTGATGGCCTGGGGAGTCCAGTTCGGGTGGCGCTGCGCCAGCAGTGCGGCCGCCCCGGCGACGTGCGGCGTCGCCATCGAGGTACCCGAGGCGGCGGTGTAGTGGTCGTTCTCCGGGCTGCCCATCTGCGTGCCCGCGGCCCGCGCGGCGACGATCCCGACGCCCGGCGCGGTCAGATCCGGCTTGACCGCGTCGGCCGCGCCGACGGGTCCGCGGCTGGAGAACGCGGCGAGCGAGTCGTCGCGGTCGACGGCACCGACGGTCAGGGCGCTCGGGGCCGTGCCCGGCGAGCCGACGGTCTGCGTGCCCGGGCCCTCGTTGCCCGCCGCGACGACGAACAGGGCTCCGGTCTCGGCCGTCAGTTCCTCCACCGCCGTGACCAGCGGGTCGTCGTCGGACGCCGGGCCGCCGAGGCTCATGTTGACGACTCGGGCGCCCGAGCGGGCCGCCCACTCCATGCCGGCCAGGACGTCGGAGTACGAGCCGGAGCCGGAGTCGTCCAGGACCTTGCCGACGATCAGGTCGGCGTCGGGCGCGACACCCTTGCGGGTGCCGTTCGCGGCGGCGCCCGACCCCGCGATCGTCGCCGCCACGTGCGTGCCGTGGCCGACGAGGTCGCGGGTGCTGTCGCTCGCGCTGAAGTTGCGTATCTCGCCCAGGCGGCCGGCGAGGTCGGGGTGGGCCGTGTCGATGCCGGTGTCCAGCACGGCGACCTTGACGCCCTTGCCGGTCGCTCCGGTCTTCCAGACCTCAGGGGCACCGATCTGCGCCACGCTGCGGTCGAGCGAGACCCGTACCTTCCGGTCGAGCCAGATCTTCTCCAGGCCGCCGGTCAGACGGGGAGCGGCCTTCTGCGCCTGCTGCGCGACGCGTGCGCCCGCTCCCTGCGTTGCCTTCTCCGGTGTGCCGCTGACGGTGTCCCAGAAGTGGTCCAGCCTGCCCTTGGCGGCATCGACCGCCACGCCGTCGACGCTGTCGAGCACCCTCCGGCGCTCCGCCCCGGTCGGCGCCTTCCGCGCGGACGCCGCGGCCGCCGAGCCGTAACGCAGCACCAGCGGCAGCTTCTTGGCGCGGGTGTCGTCGTACCCCTGCTCGATGAGGCCCGTGACGTCGAAGAGTGCGGCGTCCAGCCGGCCCGAGGAGATGTAGGGAACGGCGGCCAACGGTGTGACGTGGATCCGGCCGTCGATCTCCCGGGTGCTGAACCCGCCGCCCACCCGTCCACGTGCCGGACGGACACTGGCCACCTGGCGGCCGTCCGCGTAACGGCTCACCGTGACACGGTCTCCCGTGATCAGCGTGACGGTGTGGACGGACGGGCGCGTTGCGTCCGTGGATCGGGCCGGTCCGGGCTCTTGAGCAACGCCAGGTGCGGCCATGCCCACCAGAACTGCCGTGAGGGCGGCGATGGCCACCGAGCGATGGTGCGGCAAGTGGGTAGCCGGCCGCCACCGCCTGTTCGTTGATCTCATGGGGGCAAAGATTGGCGGCACAGACGCGGGCCAGTCAGCATCCGAGCCTGTCCAGCCTGCGCCAAGTCACCTTTCCGCCACCGGCCCTTGGACCCCGGCCGTGCGCGGACGGCTCAGCCCGGGCCGGGGGAGGTTCATGCGTCCCGGGACGTTGCTCCCGTGCCCAGGAACGGGCAGCCGCGGAACCCGGGAGCGGACACCTCCTCACCGATGCCCTGGAGGAGCTGCATGCGCTTTCCCGCCCGTCGGCATCGACGTGGGCCGGCTGCCCGACGGTCGTGCGGATCGCCCGGTCTCTCGACTCGAGGCAGGTCAGGACGTGGATGTCCGCGGCGTGGGCTTCCCTCGCGGACGACGGGTTTCGGTGGCCCCCGCCTCCCTGTTAGGTTAGGCAAACCTAACCTAAGGAGTTCTGATGGCCCTCGCAGACGTCCGTGGCACCGGACCGACCAACGCGGAGCGGATCCGTTCGATCATGGCCGGTGCCGGATCCCTGAGCCTGACGACCGGTGCCTGCAGCTACGACCTCATCGCCGGTCACACGGTCGACGACAAGGGCCAGTTGCGCCTCCATGCACCGGCGGAGAGTCGTCTGGCCGTCGAGGCCGCCTGTGCTCCACGCGGTGCGCTGGCCGCCCTGCTGGAGTTCACCGACATCGCCCCCACTGCGGTCCGCGACCGGGTGCGGGCGCGCGTGACCCTGTCCGGCTGGCTCGCACCGTCCGAGACGCAGCCCGTCCAGGGCGTGCTCGTGCTCCGTCTCGACGCCGCGCGGGCGACCATCGAACGGGACGGCGTCGTCGAGCACGTCGGACTCGACGAGGTGGTGCCGGCCGAGCCCGACCTGCTCGCGGTCGAGGAGGCTGCCCTTCTCACACACCTGGAGGACGACCACCTCGACGTGGTCGCACAGCTGAGCCGCCTGGCCGACCCGCAGGTACTCCAAGGGGCCGTGCAGGTACGCCCGTTCGCGCTGGACCGCTACGGGTTCACGCTGCGCTGCGAGTACACCCGTGGACACCGGGACGTCCGCATCCTGTTCCCCGATCCGCTGCGCACGGCCGCCGAGATCGGTGGGCAGGTCGACCGCCTGCTCGCACGGGCCTGCGCATGCCCGCCCCGGCGCGGGGCCGATCACCCGTGACGCGGCCCGAGCCCCTTCGACGGGAGACCCTTCGACCGGGCTCCGCGGAGCCCGCCGCGCCCCGCGACCAGGTTGCTGCCCTCATCCGTGCCGCCCCGCTGGCCGCTGCCGTGTACACGCCTCCCGGGCACCAGGACGGCTCTCCAAGGGCCCGCGAGGCCGGGCACGGGACGTGGCGGGGGGCCTGACAGCCGGCGCGCCGTCGGCCCCGCAGTCGGTGCCGTGATCCGGAATCGCACGCTACGCCGCTCGCCAGGCGTCGGTGACACAGGCAACCTCGAAGTGCCACCAGCCCTCCTCCTGGCCCCGGATCAGCAGTGCCTTGATTCCCTCGAGGTCGGCATCGGCCGGCACGGTCAACGCGACCAGAGGGAATTCCCTGCTGAAGCTCTCCCCGCCCAGGCCGAACGGAGCCAGCCGCTCGTGCACGGCCTGCGCGCTTCGCCCCAGCGGGCCGCCGGGGACCGGCAGCACCCGGACGGTGCAGTTGCCCGACGCCTCGACCCGTTCCCTGGCCCAGTGGTGACCGTCCGCGTCCGTGACGAACCGTACGACCTCGCCCTCGGCCACTCCGTCCTGGAGAAAGGGCACACTCGCCACACGGGCGGTGTCCGCGCTCAGCCGCGTGGCCCACAGACCTTCGGTGTCGTAGGGCAGCCAGTCCTCGCGCGCCACGAACCGGTACCAGACCTTGATCTGGTCGCCTCCGGCAGGTGCACGCTCTGGGGCAGTCGTAGAGGTCATGCACGACATGATGCCGCGAACCGTCGGTCGCCCCTTCGCGGGATGACCGGAGGCGGCCCGGTGCGTGGATGCGGCAGCACCTCGACGGGCGGTCGGTGGACGGCGCTCAGAAGTTCCCCCCGCATATCCGCGCGGGGGCCCACTGACGCGTTCCGGCCGTGATGCAGGACAGCCGCCCGGTCGGCGTGCCGCGGCCGGCCCGAGGTCGCGCGGGACGACCACCACCGCGTCCCCGGTCGCGGCCCGCTCCCGGCAGATCCGCATCACCGGCTCCTGGTGACGGAGATCGAGCGCGGCGGTGGGCTCGTCGAGCAGCAGACGGGGCGCTCGCTGCGCCAGGACGCGCGCCAGTGCGACCCGGGCATCACGGTCCGCTGCTCAAGCGTGCCGACGGCAGCTGCACGCGTCCGTACGTCGACGGTGGTCTGCCGCTGGGCCTCTCGCACTGCGCCGGCCATGCGTCGTACCCGACGACCCCCCTCCGACTGGGCCGCGACGACACCCTGTTGCTGTGCACCGACGGGCTGGTGGAGTCCTACGGCCTGGACATCGACGAGGGTCTGAGCCAGATCGAGACGATTCTTCGGACCGGGCCTCCCGGCACGGACGATCTGGCGGAGCACATCGTCGCCATCGAGGCGAGACAGGGCCAGGCGGACGACGTGGCACTGCTGCTCGTGGGACTCACCGGTGACAGCTCGCCCGAGGAACGACGGCAGTGGAGCTGCCTGGTGGCGCGCTCCGACCCGAAGGGACCGGCACACGCCCGCCAGATGCTCAGAAGCACGCTGGGCCACTGGGGGTTCGGTGAGCAGTGCGACGCTGCCGTGACAGCGGCCAATGAACTCATCGCCAATGCGCTCATGCACACCGACGGCGACGCCATGCCGACCGCGCGCGTGCTCCGGCAGGACGACGACGGGACCGACGGGATCGGCAGCCGGCTGAGAATCGAGGTGCAGGACACCTCCAGCGCGCTGCCGCGGGCAGGTTCCCCTCCGAGACCACGCCCGGCAGCCGGGGCCTGGTCATCGTGGAGCAACTGACCCAGGCCTGGGGCGCGGAGCCCCTCGGGGCCGGGAAGCGCATCTGGTTCGAGGTGCCGGTGCCCTGAGCCCGCCTGGCGTTTCCGGTGCGGCCTGTCCCGGAGCGAACGGCGACTCCCCGGCGCTCCGTTGAGTATCCGTACTCATGTCCGCCTCCGGCCGCGGCAGGACCATGGGACACAGCGTGGCACCGGCCGCGCCTTGGACTCTCATGCGGGGGATGACATGGGGAAGTTCCTCGGAGCGGCACTGGTGGTCGTGGGGACCGCCGCGGCCGTGATCCTGGCCCATGCGGCAGGGGCGCCACCGGAGGTGGTGCTGGGAGCGGCGGCCGGGGTGCTCGGCCTGCTGTGGCTGCTGGTGCTGCTGACCGTGCCGTGGAACCTGTACTTCCGGGCGCATGCGGTGCTCGCCGAGATCGCGGTGAGCCGGGACAAAGGGCTGGAGGTCGCGAAGGCGCGCGACTCCGAGGCCGCGCGCATCGCACGGATGATGCTGCGGGTCGCCGTGGCGGGACATGTGCTGACAGCGGGTGCCGCGGTACTGGTCGCCCTGGCGACCGGGCGCGTGACGGGCTACTGGTTCGCCGGGTTCTTCCTGCTGAGCACTCTCTTCCGGCCGGCAGGCGCCTACTTCGCGCAGCTCCGCCGGCGCCTGGGCACCTTGCTCAAGGACGTGACGTATCCGCGCGACGACGTGGTGGAGCTGCGTGCGCGGGTCCACGGCGCGGAGGCCGGGATGAAGGTCCTGGAGGACAAGGCGGAGGAGCAGTACCACGCGCTCGCCGAACTGCGGCGCACGGTGGACGCGTTGGGCATGGCGTCGTGCGAGCGGGCCGACGATGCCGATCGGAAGATCGCGGCGATGGGCAGGGAGTTCGAGTCGACCATGACGCGCATCACCGACAACCAGGAGATCATCGCGGGCGTCAAGGCCTTCCTGCGCCTGCTGCGGGCGAGCGGCGACGGCATGGAGCCGTCGAGGGGCCCGCGGCCGATCTGACCGCGCAGCCCCGTCGCGTCCGACCGCGCACGCCGAAGGCCGACATCGTTACGGTGAGTGACGGCTTTGTGGCTCGCGCGGATGCCCTGATCGCCTAGACTCGGCGGATGGCGAAGTACTTCGACGTCCACCCGGAGAATCCACAGCGGCGCGTCATCAGTGACGTGGCCGAGAACATCCGATCCGGCGCGCTCGTCGCGTACCCCACGGACTCCTGCTTCGCACTGGGGTGTCAGCTGGGCAGTCGTGACGGCATCGAACGGATCCGGTCGATCAGGAACCTCGACGAACGCCACCACTTCACCCTGGTGTGCCAGAACTTCGCGCAGCTGGGACAGTTCGTGTACGTCGACAACGACGTGTTCCGCGCGATCAAGGCGGCAACGCCCGGCAGTTACACCTTCATCCTCCCCGCGACGAAGGAAGTGCCGCGCCGGCTCCTGCACCCGAAGAAGAAGACGGTCGGCGTCAGGATTCCCGACCATGCCGTCGCCCAGGCCCTGGTCGCCGAGCTCGGTGAGCCGCTGCTCTCCAGCACGCTGCTCCTGCCCGACGACGACGAGCCGATGACACAGGGCTGGGAGATCAAGGAACGGCTCGAGCACGTGGTGGACATCGTGGTCGACTCCGGCGACTGCGGCACCGAGCCGACCACGGTCATCGACTTCTCCGGCGGCGAACCCGAGGTCGTACGCCGAGGGGCAGGCGACACCGCGCGGTTCGAGTGACCGCACCGACGGCATCGCATCTCGTGTGGCCGCGACACTTCGACAGAGGGACGCTGGGTTCACGGAGGCGTTGACGACGGCGTCGACGAGGACGCCGACGAAGGCGTTTGCGACGGCGGCGGGCGGGCACCCGGAACGTCTGGCCCGTCCCTCGGATGCCCTTGTCCCCATGGGAGGCGATTCGTCGTGCATGCCGAAGACACGGCACCGTCCGCGCAGGGCCCGCCCACACAAGGCCGGCCCACACAGACGCAACCCACACCGACCCAGTCCGCACAGACCGAGCCCGCATCCCGGAAGCCGGCGCGGGACCCCGTGCCCCGGGTCGTCGTCGTGGGAGCCGGATTCGCCGGCCACAGGACCGCTCGGACGCTCTCCCGGCTGCTGGCCCGGGAACGGGTGGAGATCGTCCTGCTCAATCCCACCGACTACTTTCTGTATCTTCCTCTGCTGCCTCAGGTGTCCGCCGGAATCCTCGAGCCACGGAGGGTGACCGTGTCACTCGTGCGCACCCTTCCCCGGGTGCGGCTCGTGCTCGGTGAGGCGACAGAGGTCGACCTGTCGCAGCGCCGCGTTCACTACACGGACCCGGAGGGCGGGCACGGGGAGCTGGCGTACGACCGGCTCGTGCTCGCGGTCGGCAGTGTGAACAAACTTCTGCCCGTGCCCGGAGTGAGCGAGCACGCCCACGGTTTCCGCGGGCTGCCCGAAGCGCTCTATCTGCGCGACCACATCACCCGGCAGACCGAGCTGGCGGCGTCCGCGGGCGACGCCGGCGAGTGCGCGGCGCGGTGCACCTTCGTGGTGGTGGGCGCCGGGTACACGGGGACGGAGGTCGCTGCCCAGGGCAAGCTGTTCACGGACGCGCTCCACGCCCAGATGGCCCGGCCGAGGCCGCCCCGGAGCGCGGCCTGGCGCTCGCCGGACACCCGCCCGCGCTGGCTGCTCCTCGACATCGCGCCGCGCGTGCTGCCGGAGCTCGACCGGCGCCTGTCCCGGACCGCCGACCGGGTACTGCGCAGCCGGGGCGTGGAGGTACGCACCGGTACGTCCGTCAAGGAGGCCACCCCGGAGGGTGTGTGGCTGGACAACGGCGAGTTCGTCGCGACCAGGACGCTCGTATGGTGCGTCGGCGTACGGCCCGATCCGCTCGTCGCCGACGTAGGCCTGCCCGTCGATCGCGGCAGGCTGCGCGTCACGCCACGGCTCGACGTGCCGGGGCACCCCGAGGTGTTCGCCTGCGGCGACGCCGCCGCCGTGCCCGACCTGACCCGGCCCCGCTCCGGGAACGGCGACGGCGGCTTCGAACTGACCCCTATGACCGCGCAGCACGCGACCCGTCAGGGCGAGGTCGCCGCCCGCAATGTCGCCGCATCCCTCGGACACGGTACCGCTCGCGCCTACCGGCACCACGATCTGGGGTTCGCCGTGGACCTGGGCGGAGTGCAGGCGGCCGCGAACCCGCTGGGCGTACCGCTGTCCGGACCCCTCGCGGGCGCGGTGACCCGCGGCTACCACCTCGCGGCAATGCCCGGCAACCGGGTGCGGGTGGCGGCCGACTGGCTGCTGGACACGGCGCTGCCGCGCCAGGCGGTGCAGCTCGGCCTGGTCCACTCCTGGTCCGTGCCGCTGGACACGGCCTCTCCCGAACTGGCCAGGTTCCCGGGGGCACCGCCCACGGGGTGACATGCAAGAGGAGTGACATGCGCTACGAAGAACTGAGCGAACTGGCCCAGCAGTTGCGGGTGGACTCCGTGCGGGTGGCCGACGCGGCGGGCTCGGGGCACCCGACCTCGTCGATGTCGGCGGCCGATCTCGCCGCCGTACTCCTCGGCCACCATCTGCGCTACGACTTCGACCACCCGGACAACCCGGCGAACGACCGGCTGATCTTCTCCAAGGGGCACGCCTCGCCCCTGCTCTACGCCCTCTACAAGGCGGCCGGCGCGGTCGGCGAGGAGGAACTGCTGACGTACCGCCGGCTGGGCAGCCGTCTCGAGGGGCATCCCACGCCGCGGCTGCCCTGGGTGGACGTCGCCACCGGCTCACTCGGCCAGGGGCTTCCGGTCGGCGTCGGCATGGCCCTCGCCGGCAAGTACCTCGACCGGATCCCGTACCGGGTATGGGTGCTGTCCGGTGACAGCGAGATGGCGGAGGGCTCCGTCTGGGAGGCCGTCGAGCACGCCTCCTACGAGAAGCTGGCCAATCTGACGCTGATCGTCGACGTCAACCGGCTCGGACAGCGCGGTCCGACCCGGCACCAGCACGACCTGGACGCGTACGCGCGCCGGCTCCGGGCCTTCGGCTGGCACACGGTCGAGGTCGACGGCCATGACGTCGAAGCCGTCGACAAGGCGTTCGCCGAGGCCGTGGAGGTGCGGGAGCGACCGGTCGCCGTCATCGCCGCCACCCGCAAAGGACGCGGTGTCGCCGCCGTGGAGGACCAGGAGGGCAAGCACGGCAAGCCGGTGCCGGACGCGCAGGCGGCGATCCAGGAACTCGGCGGTCCCCGCCACATACGGGTCGAGGTCCAGGCCCCGCCGGCCGAGCGGCCCCAGCAGCCCCAGGGCAGTGGGCGGGGCGAGCTTCCCCGCTTCGACCCGGGTACGAAGGAGGCCACGCGCACGGCCTTCGGGCGTGCCCTGGCGGCCCTCGGCTCGGCACGGGGCGACGTGGTCGCCCTCGACGGCGAGGTCAGCGACTCCACCCGGGCGGAGTACTTCAAGAAGGAGCATCCGGACCGGTTCTTCGAGTGCTACATCGCCGAGCAGCAGCTCGTCGCCGCGGCGGTCGGTCTGCAGGCGCGCGGCTGGTTGCCGTACGCGTCGACCTTCGCCGCGTTCCTCACCCGGGCCCACGACTTCATCCGCATGGCCGCGGTGAGCCGGGCCGGGATCAATCTCGTGGGCTCGCACGCGGGTGTGGCGATCGGCCAGGACGGCCCCTCCCAGATGGGTCTGGAGGACCTGGCCATGCTCCGCGCCGTCCACGGGTCGACGGTCCTGTACCCGTGCGACGCCAACCAGACGGCGAGGCTGGTGGCGGCCATGGCGGAGCTGGAGGGCGTCCGCTATCTGCGGACGACCCGCGGCGAGACGCCCGTGATCTACGGTCCCGACGAGGAGTTCCCGGTCGGCGGCAGCAAGGTGCTGCGCCGCAGCGACCACGACCGGGCGACGGTCGTCGCCGCCGGAGTCACGGTCCATGAGGCGCTGCGCGCCGCGGACGCGCTCGCCGCGGACGGGATCGAGGTGCGGGTGATCGACCTGTACTCGGTGAAGCCCGTGGACGTGGACACGCTCAACGACGCGGCCGGGGCGACAGGATGCCTCCTCACGGTGGAGGACCACCACCCGGAGGGCGGGATCGGCGACGCCGTGGCGGACGCGTTCTCGGACGGGCGCCCCGTACCGCGGCTCGTCCGGCTGGCCGTACGCAACATGCCGGCGTCCGCGACGCCGGAGGAGCAGTTGCATGCCTCGGGCATCGACGCGGAGTCGATCGCGGCGGCGGTGAAACTGCTCGTGGAACGGGTCGTCGTGCGCTGAGGGACCCGCCGCTCAGCAGCAGGGGATCGTCGGTCCCGGTGGCTTCCGGCGCACCCGCCCGGCGGTGTCACCGGTGTCCACCGGCGGCCGGTACGGGTACGTCGCTGATGCCGGAACGGCTCCCCGACGGCTTCGACGGGCCCCGGTTCCTGCAGAAGGACACGCCGGTCACCCACCCCGCCTGGGTGCACCGCGTCCAAGTGGCCAGGCGGCGGCACGGTCACGCACACGGGGTGCGGCGACTCGGTGACCCTGGTGCACCTGCCGACCCGGGCGTGCGTCACCTTCCGCCCGTGGCCGTCGAAGGCGGGCGCCGGCCATGCTCGACCGGCGACGCCGTCGCACACGGACCGCCACCTCCACCGCGCCCGGGTTCTGGGCCGGCGTGCCCGCCTCGCGGCACGCCCGTGGACGCGGGACCGTCACCGGTGTGGTCCTGTCCCCGCACGGGCGGGAGCAGGTCAGGTGTCCTCCTCCATCCGGATCGCAGTCTTCAGGTCCTCGTGCGCCTTTCCGGGCTTGCCATGCTGCGCTTCGAGCAGTGCGGCGGCGATGGCGTCCAGCTTGCGCTGAATCGCGCGCTCGGCCCGCAGTTCCGAGTTCTTCAGAAGCGCGATGAGCAGCAGCGTCACGGCGGTCATGCACTCTCCGGCGAACAGCTGCCACTTCAGCGCGAGCCCGGAGAGGTGTACGGCGACCACCACGGCGACGAGCGCCAGACAGAACCCGAAGAACGCCGGTGAGCTGGTGAGATGCGAAGCGAGCTCCGCCAGCCGTTCGAACTTCCCGCGCTTGTCGCCGCCGCGGTCGGCAGGATGCTGAATCGTCATGAGACCTGGGTACCGCCCCGGCCCTCCAACACCGCCGCGACAAGCCGCAGATCCGAGACAGGGCCCCGATACACCGACTCGCGGTCGTCGGCGCGCAACACCGCGGACGGGTGGACGGTCGCCACCGGCCCGCGTATCCCCTTGCCGGCATCGCCGTCCCCGTCGAGACCGGGCCACGGCAGCAGCGCGCCCCGCTGCCCGGTGACCCGGAACCCCGGGCCCAGCAGGGCCTTTCCGGCGGTCGCGCCGAGTGCCGCGACCACCTCCGGGGCCACGAGCCGCAGTTCGGCGAGGAGCCACGGCCGGCACGCCGTCTTCTCCCGCAGGTTCGGGGCCTTGAGAATGCGGCGCTTGCGGCCTTCCGGGACGGTGAACTCGAAGTGCTTCACCGCGTCGGTGACGTACGCCTGCTCCGGGTCGATGCCCGCTTCCTCCAGAGCCCGCGCCAGCACCGTGCCCGCCGGGCCGACGAACGGTCCGCCCTGCCGGTCCTCCTGGTCGCCGGGCTGCTCCCCGATGAGGAGTACGCGTGCGGAGGTGTCGCCCTCACCGAATACCGTCTGTGTCGCGTGTTCGTGCAGCGGGCACCCACGGCATCCGGCCGCGGCCCTGCGCAGTGCGGCGAGCCCTGCACGGCGGCCGGGCAGGGAACGGCGTCGCGTCGTACCCCTGCCCCTTCCGTTCGTCGGACGTGGTGCCCATGGCCGGCTGCTCCCTTTCGCGCCCGCTGCGTGACGACACCTCTCTTCACCGTGCGCCTGCGGGTGGAGGGCCGCAAACCGGCCCGGGCGCTCAGTCCTGTCCCCGCCAGAGGTCGGGGCCGAACACTTCGTAGTGAATGTCCGCGGCCGGTACGCCGCGGCGCAGGAGGTCACCGCGGACCGCGCGGAGATAGGGCAGAGGGCCGCACAGGTACGCCGTCAGGTCCTCGGGCAGGTCGAGCACACCGATGTCCGTCCGCCCGGTCCGCGCAGAGGGAGTGGTGCCGTCCGCCGTCTCGTACCAGAGGTGGCATTCGGCGTTCGGCAGTGCCTCGACGAGCCAGGCGAGTTCGTCGCGATGAGCGTGGTCGGCGGGGGAACGGTCGGCGTGCGCAACGATCACCCGTCGGCCGGACTCCGGGGCGGCCAGCGCGTACAGCATGGACAGCATGGGGGTGGTGCCGATGCCCGCGGAGGCGAGCAGCAGCGGAGTGTCACCGCCCGGCAGGGTCAGGCCGCCGAACGGCGCGGACACCAACAGGGTGTCTCCTGCCCGAAGGTTCTCGTGCAGCCAGGACGACATCTCGCCGTCGGGTCCGGTCGTGCCGTGGATCTGCTTGACGCTGATCCGCCACTCGGTGTGGCCAGGGCCGCGGGACAGGCTGTACTGGCGGATCTGCCGTGCCCCGTCGGGCAGTTCGGCCTGAACGCTGACGTACTGCCCGGGAAGGAAGTGGCCGGCCGGTTCGCCGTCGGCGGGGAGGAGGGTGAAGGAGACGATGTCGGGGCTCTCCTGCCGGCGTCCGGTCACCCGCATGGGGCGCCAGACGTCGCCTTCGGCGACGCCCGCCTCCTCGTAGAGCCGCGCTTCCAGGGCTATCAGCGCGTTGGCCATCAGCCAGTACACCTCGTCCCAGGCGGCGGCCACCTCGGGCGTGACCGCGTCGCCGAGCACGTCGGCGATCGCGCCGAGGAGGTGCCGATGGACGATCTTGTACTGGTCGGAGGTGATGCCGAGCGAGGCGTGCTTGTGGGCGATCCGCGTGAGCAGAACGTCCGGACGCGTGTCGGGGCGGTCCACCAGCATCGTGGCGAAGCCCGCCAGGGCGCCGGCGAGGGCCTGCTTCTGTGCTCCGTCGGCCTGGTTGCCGCGGTTGAACAGGTGGCGCAGCAGTTCCGGGTGGGCCGCGAACAGCTTGCGGTAGAACTGATCGGCGATCTCCTCGATCGCCCCGCCGACGACGGGCAGAGTGGCACGGACGACAGGGACGGACTGCTCGGAGAGCACATCGACCTCCAAAGTGGTAAGTGATCTTCGTATTTTTGGGAGTGCGATCCCGCCGGTCCGGGACCGGTGATCGGGAATCTCAGGCGGTGCCCCGCCCTGTGAGGGTGAGCAGGACCGGCCCGGTGGGGGACGCCACGACGTCCGACACGGTCAGGGGGTCGAGGGTGCTGTAGAACGCCTGCTGGGCGGCGCGCAGAGCGCTCCGGAGCCGGCAGGCGCCGCGCAGCGGGCACGGGGTGTCGCCCTCGCAGGCGACCACCTCCTCCTCGCCCTCCAGCTCGCGCAGCAGCCAGCCGACCGAGGCGCCGCGCCCGAAGCCGGTGAGCTCCAGTCCGCCGCCCCGGCCGCGCCGGGCCTCCAGGACGCCGAGATGCTGGAGCCGCGCCACGGCCTTGGCCATATGGGCGTACGGCACATCCATCGCCTCGGCCACCTCGCGCGTCGTCAGGGACTCGCCGTCCCGGGCGACCGCCAGGCGCATGACCGCGCGCAACGCCAGATCGCTGAACTTCGTCAACCTCACGCGTGCACGCTATCAAATGCGCATCTCGCATGCACATTAAGGGGGAGGGTTACCAACTACGGGCGGCTTGGCGATGCGGTCGCGGACCCGGGCGACGAGGTGCACCGGGGCGGCCTGGCCGGCGAGGACGGTGCGGCGTGCAGCGGCCGTCGAGGGCGCGAGTGCGTCGAGCGGCCCGGAGACCTGGCCTGCGCCGCGGCCGACACGTCGCGCGCCTGAGCCGGGCGCACTCTCGGGAGCCGGTGCGCCCCGGACCCCAGGACGCACCGGCCCCGCACGCCACAGCACGCTCGAACAGAAGGCCGACGTGCGCGCCGTCGGCGGACAACGGTTCCGCCTCGGCACGGGTGCGGTTCCCGCCGCAGGCGCCGAACACCTCGGCCGCGCTGCCGCCCGGGGCCATGGCCGCCGCCCACCACGTCGGCTTCGACGAACCCCGGAAGCCTTGACGGGGCACCGTCGTCACCCCGTCGCCGGCGCGCTCCGCGGGCGGCCGCCGGCCCGGTCCGGCAGCGCCAGCAGCCCGAAGGCGCAGTGGGCCGCACCCGTATCGCGGCGCACGACGAGCACGGCGACAAGGGCCGCCGCGGCGGGGACACCGAGCCACCAGCCGAGCAGATGGACGAGGACGCTGGAGGCCACGGCACTGCCGAGCGCCACTCCGAAGACGGCACCCAGCACCCCGCCCACGATGCGGAGTCGACCCGGTGCCGCACCGCTGCCCGGCTCACTCCGTCCCGAGCGGAGCCACGAGGCCATCATGGCCAGCATCACGGGTACGAGCACCGCTCCCATCCCGTACAGCGTCAGCGCGACCGGCGAGACCAGCCAGTCGCCCACGCGGGACAGGGCTTCTCCCAGGCCCGGACTCTCCGGCCAGTGTGCGAAGGTCTCCCGGTCCGCGGAGAAGAACCGCTGGTAGCCCCGCCCGTCCCAGCCGTGGACGAGGATGAAGAACATCCCGAAATACCCCACTCCGGCCTGGAGATAGGCAGCGTACACACGGCCGGCCGCGATCAGCCTCGCCGCGACCCGGTAACCGAGCACGCCCTGGCTCACGTTGGTCGCGGCGAACAGCGCGACCAGCCAGGCGGGCAGCGATCCGTGCCCGTGTGCCACCTGCATGGTCTCCCAGTCCGGGAAGCCCCACAGCAGCCATGCACCGCTCGGCGCGAACAGCACCGCGCAGTAGAGGACGGTGCCCAGCAGATACGGGTCCGACCACCGAAAGGCGCGGCGGCCGGGGGCGCCGGCGTTGCTGCCGAGCCGGTAGGCGGCGGCGGTGGCAAAGCTCGCGCCGATGCCGTACGACCAGAAGACGTCGACCTGGACCATCGTGCTCTCCCTTCCGGAATGACACGTCATTCCGCTTCGAGGGCAGAAGAAATGAACGGTCGTTGCGAGCCTGCGGCTCAGGAGGAGCCGAGGCCGTCGAACATGAGGGTCTCCACCGTGTGGATCCACGGGTCACGCAGGGCGCCGGGGTCCTGCACATGCAGCAGCCGCACGGCCCCGGTCACGATCATCCCGTTCACCGCGAGCCCGACCACGTGCGCGTCGAGATCGCGGCGCAGGAAGCCGCGGTTCTGTCCGTTGCGGATGAAGGCGGCGGTGTACGCGGCCGCCGCCTCCATCGCTCGGCCGGCGACGGAGGGCTCGGACCGGTCGATCGCTATCGCGTCGTAGAACAGAATGCGGCACAACTCCGGTTCAGCTGCGACGAGGTCGAACAGCTTGTGGCCGATCCGCCTGACCTGCTCCCGGTACTGCGGCAGGGTCTCGCAGGAGCCGGGATCCTCGTCGGACAGAGCGTCGGACACGCGGCCGAGCGCTCGCGCCACCACGCTCCGAGCGATGTCCTCCTTGTTCTTGAAGTACCGGTAGAACGTGCCGTGTCCGGCGCCGAGCTCGCGCGCGATGTCGGAGATCCCGGTCGCGTGGTAGCCGCGCTCGGCGAAGACCTTCCCCGCGGCGCGCAGGATCGCGTCCCGCTTGTCGACCACGCCTCTGGGCACGGGGGACACCTCTCACGTCGGCGGAACACGGAAGGCGGAATGACGTGTCATTCTCGAACTGGCCCCGGATATCCGTCAATAGGCCCGACGGCGGGGACCGTCGAGACTCGGGCGCAGCAGTTCCACCCGTACGTCCGAGCCGCGGAGCTGGGCCACGAACTCCTCGATCTGGCTGCGCGAGGCATGGTCCCAGTGCGCCACCCCGGTCAGATCGAGCCGGATCCTCGGCGTCCCGGCGACTCACCGCCACCGGAGCGGAGATGCAGGTCCAGGACCAGGGTCCGGGGATGACCGCCGAGCAGCGCTGCCGCGCGTTCGACCGCTTCGGGCACGCACCTGACGCTCCCAAGGGCGGCACCGGCCTCGGCCTCGCCCTCGTACAGCGCCTCACCCTTGCCGGCGGCGGCGAAGCCCTCCTCCTCCCTGCCCCGGGCGGCGGCCTCCCGACGCGGTCATCCGCCTCCGGTCCACGACGCCCCGCCGGAGCCACGGCCTGGCGGGCCTCCCGCACCCTCGCCGCCGGACGGTCCGCGCGGGCACCCGCACGGGGGAGCGGCGACGGTCGGCCGCGGCCCTGCGATCCGGCCCGGCGGACGACTGCGTTCGGTAATGGTTGAAGTGCGAAGCGTAATCGCTTTGGCGAGAACCTGCCTTGAGTCGGGCGGGAGGTGGCAAAAGACTGCTCATGTGCCGAGGCGGACACCCGTCCCGCGGGGTCCGCCCGCACACCACTCCCGTATGCCACTTTCAGGAGACCGTCGCATGCCCGACGCCGGCCGAGACGCCGTGTACCCGATCACGCTGACCGACGGCACCGCCACCCGGACCCGTGAAGTGACCCCCGCCGACCTCGAACCGGTCCAGGCGCTGCACCGGCGCTGCTCCCCCGGCAGCCGGGCCCAGCGCTACCACGCCGGCAAACCCGAGCTCTCCTCCGCCGGGTGGCGGTTGCTGTCCGACCCGGAGCGCGGCACCACGCTGGTGACCACCCCTGCGCAGCGCACGGATCACATCATCGCCATGACCAACGTGATGCGGACCGACCGGCAGGGAGTGGGCGAGCTCGCCGTGCTGGTCGAGGACGCCTGGCAGTCCAAGGGACTGGGCACCGCCCTCGCCGCGCACGCGGCCGAAGTGGCCCGCCGCGCGGGCCACCACACCCTGACCGCGGCGGTCGCCGCGGCCAACGTCCCGATGCTCCACGTCCTGGAGAACCTGGACGCACCGCCCCCTCGCGCCGTCGGACCCGTCTTCGACATCGACATCCCGCTGTAGCGCGGGGACGGACCGGGCGTAGCACGGGGACAGAGCGCGCGGAGGCCGCCCCGCCGTCACGCCCCTCCCTCAGAGGGAGGGGCGTGACGGTGCGGACCGGTGGGCGAAGGGGAGCCTGTCCCACGGCAGGTCCCGGATCTCCGCGTCGACGCGACGACCCCGGGATCGCGGACCGGTGCGGGTTCGATCACGGGTGGTGCCTCGCCCACCTCGATCATCCAGCGCCTGAGCGCCTCGGCGAGCCGGTCGGCGATGTCCCGGTGCGAGGCCAGTCCCGCGAGGTTGTCCCGTTCATGAGGGTCGGCCCACAGATCGTAGAGCTCCGTCTCGACGTAACGCTCGGCGTCCGGGTCCTCCCACGGGTCGCGGTCGGGCGCGGCCACGGCGTACTTCCACCGGGCGGTCCGTAGCGCTCGGCCCACGTGGGACTCGCTGATCTGGACGAACACCTCGTCCGGCCGGCCCGGGTCGTCCCCGCCGCCGACCAGCGGAAGGAAGGACCGGCCTTGCACGCCCTCCGGGACGGAGAGGCCGGCGGCCTCGATGAGCGTGGGTACGAGGTCGACCGTGCTCACCGGACGGCGGGCCCCGGCGGTGCGACGGCTCGCCAGGGCGCCGTCGACGCACTGATCGCCGCGGACGGTGACGTCACGGAGGCAGACGTGACCGCGGTCATCACGGAGGCACACGTGACCGCGGTCATCGGGGAGGGCGGCTGGGACGCTGCGGCAGTGCGGCCGCGGCCAGGGACTTCCTGGCGTTCTGATCCGGGCCTTCGTCAGTGCCCGTCCCGGGCGCTGTACCACTGCCTACTGCTGCCGACTGCCCGGGTACGGTGTCGGTGGCGCGGGGTCGGGCGCCGGGGCATCGGCGGACGGCTCGTCGTCGTAGTCGAGCACGTCGTCGTCGAGCACGTCGTCGTCGAGCACGCCGTCGAGCACGTCCTCACCGTAGAGAGCGTGCAGCCAGTTGGTGTGGTAGACGGTGTCGAGGTAGCGCTCGCCGAGGTCGGGGGCGATGGCCACCGCGGTGAGTCCTCGCCGGCCGTGCTGGTCCAGCCAGTCCATCGCTCCGCTGACCACCGTGCCCGTGGAGCCGCCGAACAGGAATCCGTGTCTGGCCAGACGATGGCAGGCGCGGATGGTGTCCGCCTCCTCGACGAGGATCACCTCGTCCACGCACGCCTCGTCGAGCAGGGGCGGGCGCATGCTCATGCCCAGTCCGGGGATCATCCGGCGGCCTGCCGCACCACCGAAGATCACCGAGCCGACGCTGTCCAGGGCGACGATCCGCACCGGGCGGTGCCATTCCTGGAAGTAGCGTGCACAGCCCATCAGCGTTCCGGTGGTACCGGCACCGACGAACAGCACGTCCAGGCCCGGGAAGTCGCGGGCGATCTCCGGCGCCGTCCTGCGGTAGTGCGCCTTCCAGTTGTTCGGATTGGTGTACTGGCTGAGCCATACGTACCGGTCGTCCGATGCGCACAGCGCGCGGACGTAGTCGATCCGGGCGCCGAGGAAGCCGCCGTTGGCCTCCTGTCCGGCGATGACGTGCACCTGGCTGCCCAGAGCCTCCATCATCAGCCTGGTCGACAGATTGCAGCGAGAGTCCGTCACGCACAGGAACTGGTAGCCCTTGCTCGCCGCGATCATGCTCAGTGCCACGCCGAGGTTGCCGGACGAGGACTCCACCAGGATCGAATCCGGCGTCAGGACTCCGTCCCGCTCGGCGGTCTCCACCATCTCGATCGCGGCCTTCAACTTGATCGAGCCCGCGAAGTTGAAGCCCTCACACTTCAGGAAGAGCGAGTGCCCGAATATCGACTGAAGGTCGACATACAGCTCGTCCTCGTTGAAGTCATACGGAACGGATATGACTGGCACGATGGCCTCCTCATCTGCAGCAGGGCACTTGTCGGTACGTCCGACGACCGTGGCGGCGGGCTTCTCGTCCTTGCGGCGAGACCCTCCGCCCCATCGGGCGGGACGGGGGAGCCCTGTGTCAGCGGCCGCGGCGTCGTGTGCTGACCCGCGGCGAATTGACCGACGGTCTTGCGAGGGATAAGTGCTGCATGAGCCTCCTTTCCTTTCATCGGGCAACGACGTCGCGGACTCGTGCTCGCCCGTTCAGGGCTTGCGACCGTTCATCCGTGGCGTCGTAGTTCGTGGAAGAAGTCGTTGACGACGTGGAGTTGTCCGGTGCGGGCGATTTCGTCGTAGACGTATTTGCCGACGGCGAGGTCGAGGACGCCGAGGCCGAAGGGGGAGAAGATGACGGGTCGGTCGGTGGGGAGGGTGATGCGGCCGGTGAGGGCGTCGTCGAGGGTGCCGGTGAGGAAGTCGCGGTTGCCGGTGAGTTGTTCGACGAGGTGGGGTGAGGTGTCGGCTTTGAGGCAGTGTTCGACGTCGTCGACGATGTTGGCGGAGGTGAGGAGGATTTCGGGGGCGAGGTCGCGCAGGGAGATGTGCAGGACGAGGGGGTTGTGGTCGAACCATGCCGGGTCGGTGACGTGGGGGGTGGCGGCGATGGTGGCGAAGACGATGACGTCGCTGACGCGGATGAGTTCCTCGGGGTTGTCGTGGAGGCTGACGGTGGCGGTGGTGCCGGTCTGTTCGAGGTAGGTGCGGAAGCCGGCGGCGCTGTCGGGGGACAGGTCGTGGATGCCGATTTGTTCGAAGGTGAAGCCGGTGCTGGTGAGGAAGGTGTGGATGTAGCGGGCGATCAGTCCGGTGCCGAAGAATCCGATGCGGGTGGGGCGGGGGCGGCCGTGGGAGAGCCGGTCCGCGGCGAGGGCGGCGGAGGCGGCGGTGCGGGTGGCGCTGATGATGGAGCTTTCCATGCAGGCGAAGGGGTAGCCGGTGTCGTGGTCGTTGAGGATCAGGACGGCGGAGGCTCTGGGGATGCCTGCCTGGACGTTGTCGGGGAAGCTGGAGATCCATTTCAGGCCGTCGACGCGTACCTGGCCGCCGATGGATGCGGGCAGGGCGATGATGCGGGAGGAGGGGCGGTCGGGGAAGCGCAGGAAGTAGGAGGGCGGGTTGACCGAGTCGCCTGCGGCGTGCAGGTGGTAGGTGGCCTCGATCAGTTCGACGATGTCCTTCTCGCGGCCGGCGAGGACGTTTTGCACCTGGGCGCCGGAGATCACGGCGAACGGGGGCACGGTGACCGGCTGGGCCATGGCGGACTCCCTTGCGGTGGAGGTGGAATGGGCGGTGGTCATGCCGCACCTCCCTGGAGTGTGGGTGCCGTGTCGGCCAGGTGTACCGGGTCGGCCATCGCGACGAGTACCTCGCGTGGTCCTTCGTAGGGTTCCCTGCTGTGTGCGGTGCGGAGGTTGTCGACGAGCAGGAGGTCGCCGGTCTGCCACGGCTCGCGTGCCGTGTTCTCCTCGTACACCTTGTTGAGGAGTTGGATGGTGTCCTCGTCGATCGGGTCGCCGTTGCCGTAGCGGGTGTTGAAGGGCAGGCCGTCGGCGCCGTACATCTCGATCAGGTATTCGCGTACCTCGGGTGCGATCGTCCACTCGTTGAGGAAGGCGATCTGGTTGAACCAGCACCGCTGTCCGGTGACCGGGTGGGCCACCACGGCACGCCTGCGTTGGCGGGTGTGCAGGCTGCCGTCGGGCTGCCAGGTGAAGTCGATGCCGTTGGTGCGGCAGTAGTCCTCGACCGTGGGCCGGTCGTCGGTGCCGAAGGCCTCTGCCACCGATGCGCCGATCTC